>DAOWEE010000256.1 GCA_030638625.1 Methanosarcinales archaeon | reverse complement strand
GCATTCCTTTGCAATGGTGAGCAGCCCCTTATCCACAAAACCGCCGCCGTCCTCCAGCAGAGCCGTCCGTGCCTTCACCGATGGGTCCTGCATATTGAATCCCAGGATAACAGTGGCCTCTATCTTTGAGCGGGTCAGTGCTGCAATTTCTTCCTCGTCAATCATCATGTTAATGGCATTGTACATGGTACGACTGGCATAACCATTCGCGGATACATGGTCCAGGCCCACGATTCTTGACTCAAGGTCTGCCGAGTCAATGATTAGGGGGGCATCGGTATGGTCGGCCACAAAGTCCAGGCCCTTGACCATGAGTTCAGGGGTCAGGCCCACTACCTGGAAAATATAAGGTATGTGGTGCTTATCTCCTGCCTCCTCCACCTCACGGATCTTTTCTTCGGCCTTCTTCTCATCAAAGGTGTTGTGCTTATCATCTACGATGTTATGACCGTCATAGAAGATGGTGGGTATCAATACCGTTGGGTTCTCGCCCACATTGCCCCCGATCTTCACATTCCCTATATCTATTACCTTCTGGTCCCGTGCATACTTGAACATAATATCACCTAAATCCCCAGCAGGTTGACCAGTAACAGAGCCGCTACCATACCGTAAAGTATGCCGATCCATCTGCCTATCATGGTCCCTCTATGCTGTAATATCTCGCCGGATGAGAATTCAACAGTAGTCTCGATCTTATCCAGCCGTTCCATCAATGTATCATAATCCATATCCAATCACTCCCACAAGCAACAATAATAGTCCTATCATTAGCCCCACAACAAGGTACAGCCTGGCAGCGGGATGGTCCACACCGGCAAAGGTGCGCTGGTCCCGTCCTATTATCATGACCCTGCGCCCCATGTCCTTAACCATGCGGTCAATCTCCCTGGTATTCGGGGTACCGATAGCGGGTATGGTCTGTTTCTCTTTCATATCAACCGCCTCAACAACAACAATATGAACGTTATCACAAATCCGATGACAAAACCCTGGAACATACCTGAGTACAGGCCGGACATGATCTTCTGTACCTTGCCCAGGTCCTTGACCTCTGATTCTATGGCCCTTATCCTTCCCTCCAGTGAGACCAGTTCCGGGGATATGACGGTTATGCCTTCCTCAACAGTCTCACCACCGCCGCCAAAGGATACCAGCAGCGGCTCACCTTCGAACTCTTCTGTGTGGGCAAGGCCATCTAATGCCTGCACTATCCGGTCCATGTCCTCCACGTTCATCAGGTCGATTACCTCCACCTGGCTGCGCCAGATATTGATGGTATCGGAATCAATATTAGTAATATATGGAATAGCACCATTTGCCCCGATAATACGCCCCTCATCATCGATACCGCTGCGGTGCATTGCCATTATTGCATCCCCGGACAGGTGGCCGTGAACCTCAGCCCCGCACACCAAAAGATACCGTATATTGGTATTGGAAACAATATTAGCCACCATTTTTTCAATGCCGATATTCTCGGTCTTCATAGTACCGGCTAAGGCGCAGTGCTGTGTCAGGCGTTCCTTGTCCAGTTCACTGGCAAGGGTGACCACTGCTGCATGGGAGCCAGGGTCGCCTGTGATGTATTCACCTGAGACCGGGGGCCAGTTGGGTACAGTGGAACCCATCACAGGTCACCTCCATAAAGGATGTAGAGAGCTATGGCACTGATGAATAGTCCCAGGATAATGCCGTATACAAGATTTGTAATCTTGCCCAGGTTCAGGAATATACCTTCCCGGTTGGGGTGGGATATGAGAGGTGTGGTGCCGGGGTCAAGAGAGCGCATAAGGTCACCTGCAACCGCCTCCAGTGTATCTATCCGGTCAGATACCACAGCCAGGTTTGCCTGCACATTGTCTTCGTCCATTTGGGCAATGATGCCGTTGTATGGGTCAATAGCAACCCTTTCGTCCAGGTCTATTATGGCATACATTTTTTACACCTCAATGTTCAGCAACCGGAAAACCGGTCCATGACATTCCATAGATATCTTTTTTCACCATTCGGTACCAGCCACTGATAAAAATTGCAAATCCCAGGGCGCTAATCAGTATTATCCCGGCGGCGGCAAAGGACGGGACCATGAGCAGCAGTACCAGTCCGAACACTGCTGTGGTCATGGATGCTTCCACACCCGACAACCACAGGGTCCTGCGCTGGTTCTCACCGGCACCCATGCTGCCGTTGTAGGGATGAAGAACGGCCAGGGTCACAGCAATATACAACAGCGGGAACAACAGGGCCACCTGCTCAGGGAACAATCCTGCAAGGAACCTGATTATCACGGCTGTAGATGCTGCCAGTATGGAACTCTCCCGTATCATTACCGGGATTTTCATCTTGATGATCTTCTGGGCGCAGATGCCTGTGATGGCCCCGCCTGCCAGGGCAGCCGCAATCTCAACTATGGGATTCATACCCAACTGCATGCCTGCATACACAGCTGTTGCACCTACAGCAGTACCCCAGTACCCGATAGATGATGTCCCGGTACCCAGGCCGTAACTTGCCAGGCTGCGTACACCGTTGGCACTGCCAACGAAAGCTGGCCAGATAAGTGGAACTAAAATAAAAACATAGGCACCAGTATATCCTTGAAGGAAAATGGCTGCCAGTCCTGTGATTATTGAAACTATGAATAATCTAAGGGATGGAATGTCAGCTCCGCCCGATACTGCAGGAGTTCCGGCACTCATTTAAACCGCCCCCATTGATGCATACGTTGACACCGAGTATATTATTACTGCCAGGAATGTGCTGACAATGAGGCATGAAAAGAATGTTTTTGGGATTCTCAACATCTTCCTATCAAACATGCCTTCGGTCTTCCCAACAAGTGTATATGCGGGCAGTACGCAGTTGATGAGGAATATTCCTGCTGCTATCATCCCTGATATTGCTGCCGTTTCCTGGGTTATTGGTACAAACAGGTAATGTACTCCCAGGAACACCATGGCACCACCAAGTCCCCCTATTATTCCCCCAATGACACCGCTTATTACTGTTTGCACAGGCATACCGTGACCGTCAGTACCTGGAGTAACAAATGGTTTTTGTTCCCAGCCTGTGATAGCATCCTTAGTGCTGCTGCCCAGGACTGATTGTCCGCTGGCTGTCTGGCCGGAAACAGGAGGTACGCCTGTGCCAAAGGCATTCATCAGGTTACCGCCCAGTATGGTCAGCACTACCATCAAGGTAGAACTGGCAGCCCCTGAAGCTAGCATTGCCACCGGACCTGCTTCCAGTGCAAAAGAAGCTGACAGGATGCCGGAAAGTCCAGCGCCGAATGATAGCATGGAAGGGCCTGTGGCGATACCGGTGGATGCGGACATGGCACCCACCGCACTGGCTGGGATGAAATGTACGCAAACACCCACAAATACGCCACCTGCGATAATGAATAACATTAAAGTTACTGGGTCCATTTATTTCCCCTCCTCAAAGGGTCCGTACTTGTCCCGTGTATATTTTTCAAGAAAAACTATGAAGATAAGTATGAGCGCGATTATTGAGAATTCAAGAATGACGGAAGTCCACACACTGCCTGAAGTCCTGGATAGGGCGTCAATGAATATCAATAGCCCGAAGGTCAGTCCGGTCACGGGTCCGCCGAAGCGCAGGGTAAAGTAGGGTGTGTCCACAGAGTTGCGGTAGCCGTATTCGCCTTTCACATCAATGTCCCCTTGTTTGGATATGGCAATGCCGGACCCGAACTTATAGTGCTGGTATAGCCGTTCGGCCCCGTAATGCACATCGCCTGTGGATGATGCAATTGCGCCAAGGGTAAAACCGAGGAACATGGCTATGAGT
>DAOWEE010000061.1 GCA_030638625.1 Methanosarcinales archaeon | reverse complement strand
CTTGTCATACCAAGGCACATCAGGCCAGCCGTTGGTGGCTTCCTGCTGGGTATAATGGCGTTTTTCATACCCCAGAGCCTGGGTGTGGGATACGGTCTTATCCAGATGGCCATTGACCAGGAACTTGCATTGGGACTGTTGATGTTGCTACTATTCGCAAAAATCATAGCCACGTCTTTCAGTATCAGTAGTGGTGGGAGCGGCGGTGTGTTCGGCCCCACACTGGTGGTTGGCGCAATGCTTGGTGGCGTTTTAGGAATTACCTTTCATACCCTGTTCCCCACTATCGTGGTTGAATACTCTACCTTCGTGCTTGTGGGGATGGCAGCACTGCTGGCCGGTGTTGCAAAAACACCTATAGCTGCTATAATCATGGTATCCGAACTGACCGGAAATTACAACCTGCTACCGCCCTTGATGCTGGCTTCGACACTGGCATACGTTATGTCAGGTACATGGTCAATTTATGAAAAACAGGTCCCTAGCCGGATGGATTCACCTGCTCACCGCCGTGAGATGACCATAGACGTACTGGAACTGGTCAATGTGAAAGACGTGATGTGTACCGACATTGTTACCGTTAGCCCGGCCACAAAGGTACAGACCGTATTGAACCTCATACACAAATACCGCCACATCGGTTATCCTGTACTGGACAACCTTGAACTGGTAGGTATGGTCACCTTCGAGGATGCAGAGAAAGTACCTGTTGAAGAACGGAACAGTGTACTGGTGGGGGATATCATGACCAGTTCACTGGTGGTGACATTTGAGGATGAGAATCTTGAATCTGCATTAAGAAAACTGCTGGATAACAGTATCGGACGGTTACCTGTAGTGGACCGGAACAACCATTCCAGAATGCTGGGCCTGTTGACCAAGTCAGATATTGTAAGAGAACATGCTCAGCTAAGCTCAAAGTTCTGCAGGCTGCCTGCTGACAAGCGGTAGCAAATTATGTCCAAATTTATTCAGTGGACTGAGATATTGTCCTGACAACATCACTGGCGCTTAATATCCCGATAGGCCGATTTGATGCACCCACTCCTGGTTCTGAAAGAACTATTAACCTGTGGAATCCATTTTCCATCATTACTTCTGCAGCTACTTTTAATGATGTTGTAGGTTTTACCGACTGAACATGGTAATTCATAATTGATTCAGCGGGTTCATCCAGCAATGATTTGTCCTCTACCGTTTTTAGCACATCCATCTCCGAGATAACTCCCATAATCTCACCAGTATGGTCTGTGACTGCTATACCTGAAACTTTCTGGTTTGACATGAGAGATATCACATCTCTGACAGGGATGTCCATAGGAACAGTCATAACCCCTCTTGTCATAACGTCTTTCAGTAAAATATTTTCTAAATTCATTTTTCTTCACTTCCACATATGATTACGTTAACCCCGTATTATTTTAGTCATTCATTGAATATGAACCTATTTGCAATTATTAAATATGTTCAAAGTAGATAATAACAAACCCCACATGTCTAAATAAATAAGTAACATGATAACCCTTCAATGGATTCAGGTGAAACTCATGCACAATAATATCCGGCAGTCAGGTAATATAGGCAAATCAGTAAGACTGGAGCGCATCATTAACCGGAAAACCGGGAGAACCATAATTATCCCTATGGACCACGGTGTAGGGGCAGGACCCATCCAGGGATTGACTGACCTGTCAATAATGGTGAACAAAGTGGCTGATGGTGGTGCCAATGCCGTACTGGGACACATGGGTCTACCCAAACACGGACACCGGGGCTACGGAAAGGATGTGGGACTTATCTTACATCTATCAGCCTCTACCTCACTGGGTCCGGACCCCAACCATAAAGTGCTGGTCACTTCTGTGGAAGATGCCATTAAGGTGGGAGCCGACTGTGTATCTGTTCACATAAATGTGGGTGCGGATGACGAGGCAGAGATGCTTGAAGATTTGGGTAAAGTTGCAAGTAAATGTGATGAATGGGGTATGCCCCTGCTGGCAATGATGTATCCCAGGGGACCGAAAGTTAATTCTGAACACGATGTAGAGTATGTAAAACATGCTGCCCGTGTGGGAGCAGAACTGGGCGCAGATATAATCAAGACCAATTATACGGGTGACCCGGATTCGTTCAGGGAAGTGGTGGAAGGATGCCCGGTCCCGGTAGTGGTGGCAGGGGGACCCAGGATGGATACTGAAGCTGACCTGATGCAGGTGGTATATGATTCAATACATGCCGGAGGAAAAGGAGTGGCAATCGGCCGTAACGTGTTCCAGGCAGAGGACCCTGCCGCTATCCTGGGAAAAATGGCGAAGATAGTGCATGAAGGTTTTTCAGTGGATGAGGTCTATGAATAATATGACCAAGACTGACCTTTCTGTTGAACTTACCGGCCTTGCACTGGAAAATCCAACCATACTTGCGGCAGGTATACTGGGCACCACGGGCTCATCCCTCAAGCGGATGGCAAAGTCGGGTGCCGGTGCGGTTGTGACCAAGTCCATAGGAATTGAGTCAAAGGTGGGTCATCCTAATCCCACCATGTTCAAACTGGAATGCGGATTCCTGAATGCTATGGGCCTGCCGAACCCGTCTTATAAGGAGTTCAGGGGTGAACTGGATACTGCCAAAAAGGGCGGCGTACCAGTGATTGCCAGCGTTTTCGGCGCCCACCCTGACGAATTTTCGGAAATTATCGCAGGACTGGACGGCGCCGATGCTTATGAATTGAATGTCAGCTGCCCCCATGCAAGCGGATACGGCGCAGTTGTCGGTACGGACCCGGTGCTGGTGGAAGAGATAACCAGAGCAGCCAAACAGGCCACACGCGTACCCGTATGGGTAAAACTCACTCCAAACGTCACAGATATCGTAGAGATAGGTGAGGCTGCCCAGAAAGGCGGTGCGGATGCGGTAGTAGCCGTTAATACAGTACGGGGGATGGCTATTGATATCCACAGCGGCTATCCCATCCTGGGCAACCGCTTCGG
>DAOWEE010000230.1 GCA_030638625.1 Methanosarcinales archaeon | reverse complement strand
TTGCTGAAACTTTCCTTGGTTCCCTTGATTGACAGAAGCATGTTGTACACATCTTCCCTGATAGTGATTGTCTTGGTGGCCATAGTTAAACATATGTTTAAACATATATTTATTTATTTCTCATAAACTGGTCAAATCAACATACACCCAAAATCCACCAACAGATAACATTAAATAAAAAAAGAATCAAACAAAAATGTCGGGAGTGACATTACAAGTCATTAGACCAAATAATTAACCGGGGGTTTTTATTTTGGAAGAGAAGAAAGAACGCAACCTGATGTTGATCATTATTGCAATTATACTTGTAGGAGTAATTGCCCTAATGGCATTACCCATCTTCGGGCCCGGGCCCTTCCGGTCCGGTCCTGTATGTGACATTACCTTTATTCATCCAGCCATTACCGACCTAAATGAGACAGATACATTGCGTTTGGTAGCCACCGGGACAACACCCAATGTGGAAATGGAGTTTTTCGTAAACGGCCTGATGGTGGCTGATATGACCGTAAGTCCAAATGACACCATAAGCATTCAGGGGGATTTCGGAGATGTGGGAGACGAAGTAGAAGTGGAAGTATTAACCAAATTCGGCACCTCCCCTTTTAAAGAAAGTATTATGATAAAACCGCAATAAGATGATTTTATTCATTTAGAACACCAAGAGGTGTTGATTTGAATGAAAAGACTGCAAGGGATTTGGTTGTTACTATAGCCATAATGCTCTTGATTAAAAAATTATTAGCCATATGAAAAGGGACCTATTAAAAATCCCCTGTAAAAATATCTGCACAATAAGCTGGGAATATCGCATACCTGGCATTAATAGAAACATATCTAAAACCCATACCTCCCCCCTGAAGCCTCCTTCGGCAGCTTCACCCGTACCGTAAACTGGTACAACCCCCTACCACCCTGCACCCGCAAATACTTCGAACTCTCCTTCTTGCTGCCCCCCAGCACCTTCATTATCCTGGCAGCCGCATGCCTGGCACTCGCCAGGTTGGTGATATAGACATCAATCCCCCGCTTGACCTCCAAGTACTCATAGTCCACTCCACTGCAATATTTCCCGACAATATTATGTATCGACCTGGTCTCATCTTCAGTCATTTCCCGGTCGGCCCGTATCTGGAGGATAGCATCATGTCCCATGTATAATTCACCCGGCTTAAACGCCTGAATATTTCCATTCCCACTCATACATATCACCTAGCATAAAGCCACTCAAACATGGATGAAGCGAAATCTTTTTATAGAACTGCAAACAATTGAGACGCTTCACTGACATAAACAATTTTTAACTTTGTAACGGGGTAACGACATGAAAATAATACCACTAGGTAAGAGAGTTTTGATCCAACCGGTCAAAGAAGAAGAGAAGACTGCGAGCGGGATATACATCCCTGAAACTGCCAAGGAAAAGAAAAAGCAGGGCATCGTAGTAGAAACAAGCACATCAATGGACGAAAAAGAATGTCCCATCAAGAAGGGAGATACCATTCTCTATTCAGGATACAGTTTTGAAGAGATGGATATTGACGGTGAGCAGTATATAGTCCTTGACCAGAAGGACATAATCGCAAAGATAGAGTAGGTGAAAACAATGGCAAAAGAACTAACTTTTGATGATGAAGCAAGGCATGCCCTCATGAGAGGCGTGGACCATCTTGCAAATACAGTAAAGGTAACACTGGGACCAAAAGGCAGAAACGTAGTACTTTCAAAAAGTTTCGGCAGCCCGGTAATCACCAATGACGGTGTCACCATAGCCAAAGAGATCGACCTTGAGGATCCCCTGGAAGATATGGGCGCCCAGCTTGCTAAGGAAGTCGCCACCAAGACCCAGGACGTAGCCGGAGACGGAACCACCACAGCCACACTGCTGGCTCAGGCCATCCTGCATAAAGGCATGAAAAATATCACTGTTGGAGCCAACCCCATTGAGATTAAACGGGGTATCGACAAAGCTACAGAAAATGTAGTGGAATTCATAAAATCCAAGAGCGAAGATGTCAAAGGCAAAGAGAAGATTACGCAGGTAGCCACCATTTCAGCAAACAATGATGAAATCATTGGCAACCTCATCTCCGAAGCCATGGATAAAGTAGGCTCAACCGGCGTCATCACTGTTGAAGAAGCAAAGTCTATGGAAACATCACTGGAAGTTGTGGAAGGTATGCAGTTCGATAAAGGCTACATCTCCCCCTACATGTCCACTGACACCGAACGCATGGAAGCCGTTCTTGAAGACCCGAAAATCCTCCTGTTCGACAAGAAGATAAGCTCAATGAAAGAATTCCTGCCAGTCCTCGAAGCAGTGGTACAGGAAAACAAACCCCTGCTTATCATTGCCGAAGATGTAGAAGGCGAAGCACTGGCTACCACTGTGCTGAACATCATCCGCGGTACCCTCAAAGTATGCGCAGTCAAAGCACCTGGCTTTGGTGACGAGCGCAAGGAAATGATGGAAGACATCGCAGCGCTCACAGGCGGAAACGTCATCAGTGAAGAGAAGGGCATGAAACTTGAAAACACCACCGTAGCAGACCTGGGCAGTGCCCGCAAGGTCAGGGTGAACAAGGAAAAAACCATCATCATTGAAGGACAGGGTTCAAAGGAAGATATCGAAAGAAGAGTCACTGTTATCGAAGGGCGCATCAAACTGGAAGATTCAGAGTACAAGTTAAAAGGACTTAAGACTCGTCTGGGTAAACTCGCAGGCGGAGTGGCAGTAATCAATGTAGGTGCCGCTACCGAGACCGAACTTAAGGAAAAGAAGATGCGACTTGACGATGCACTCAACGCCACCAAGGCAGCCATCGAGGAAGGCGTGGTTCCAGGCGGCGGTATTGCTCTACTCAGGGCAGCAGCCGAACTTGACAACCTGACCCTGGAAGGCGACCAGATGATAGGAGTGGACATTGTGAAGATTGCACTGGAAGAGCCGGTTAAGCAGATTGCCACCAACGCAGGTAATGAAGGCGCAGTCATTGTTGAGAAGTTGAAAGGCGACTCCAATCCCAATATGGGTTTTGATGCAAAGACCGACTCATACAAAGATATGGTTGAAGCCGGTATCATCGACCCCGCAAAAGTGGTACGCAGTGCATTGCAAAATGCTGCAAGCATAGCAGGTTTGATGCTCACAACTGAAGCCCTTGTCACTGACATCCCAAAAGAAGGGGGCGCAGGAATGCCTGCAATGCCGGGACCTGAGAGTTACATGGGAATGTAACTCTTTTTCCCTTTTTTTCTTTTTTTGTTCTCTTTGTTTAGATTTT
>DAOWEE010000204.1 GCA_030638625.1 Methanosarcinales archaeon | reverse complement strand
TGTAGTCTCTTTTCATCTTTTGCTGTTATGATGAATCTGGTAACCACGCCGCTGAAGGCTTCGCAATAGGTGTCATCCACAGGGATATTATTGATATTCATGTCCATCTCCATACCTATTTGTTGGATTTGCAGGTTTATAAAGATTATAACATCTTCCCGGTCAGGAATTCCCTGACAACAATATTGAAGTAGGTTTCATCTTCCAGGAATGGCATGTGTTTAGTTTCTGGTATCACCGAAAATCTGGAATCTTGGATACCTTTTAAGAGCTTGCCACCCTCCTTTAACGGGTCGTTCTCGCCAAATATTATCAGGGTAGGATGGATGATGTTGAATACCTCTTCGCTTACATCGAAACTCTTTAATTCCTGCTGCATATCAAATAAAATGTCCAGACCCCGCAGGGATTTTATGTAATCCGAATATTCAAGTAGCATTTTTTCAGGCACATATATTGGCCAGCTTTTGAGCAGGATTTCCTTTGCAAAAGCTTCTCTGTCAATGGTTTTTTCTTTCTTGTACTGTATATAATATTTCAGGTTTATAGATGCCAGGGTGGCTTTAAGCTGATAATATCCTTTTATCCTGGTATGTTTTACAGGCGTGCCCACAAGAATTAATCTATCGAGATGTGCCGGGTAGTTCAATGAATAAAGCAGCCCTACATAACCTCCCATGGAATGACCCAGGATGATAATTTTTTCATGCCCCAGTTCCCTGCGCATAGCATCGATATCATCGGCGAAGGTTTCTAAAGTGTAAGTCTTGGTATCGGCCTTTGAGGATTTCCCGTGTCCCCTCAGGTCAATATAGTACAGTTCATGGATATTCTCAAGCTCGGTCAGTGAGCGCCCGAAATACCTGTGGTCAAGACCCGGTCCCCCGTGCAATACATACATAGGCGACCCTTCACCCCTGGTTACATAATAGAGGTCTATACCATTAACTTTGATTTCTGGAATTTTATCACCTTGAATTGAAATTTCTATGAATGCGGTATGGTATAAAGTTATGTACAATATCATTCATTCCTGATTGCCCAATTCCTGCATAATTATTACTGACGACCATAAGATTAATTTATGATTAAATTAATTTTTTAATAACGTATCTCAAACGAATGTTGAGTTGATATTATGAAAAAAATAATCATTGTTTTAATCCTACTGGCATTTATACAAACAGTAGCTGCACAGCCTGTTGCAGAATATCTACATACTACTACGGAAATCAACAACGGATATGCTATTACTACAGTGGAAGAAAAACTTACTAACCATATGGATATAGCTATCGATGATAAATTTAATTTTCTGATACCTGATGAGGCATTTATTTCTGGTTTCGTATTGATCATTGATGGAAAGGAATATCGAGCTGATGTTCTGCCCAAGGAAGAAGCCGCTGAAAAATATGCGGACGCAGTTTCCAAAGGCAGGACAGCCGGACTTCTTGAAGAAAAAAATAGCAACCTATTCTCATATTCATTGAACTTTGCTGCCAAACAGAGTATTATTGTGCGTTTGACATACGAACAGGCACTTAAAAAGACCATGGGAGAGTATGAATATGTATTATTTTTACGCAGTACTCATACCGTAGATGAGCTTTCCTTGACAGTGAACATCACATCTGAAAATGATATCATCTCACTCGAAACCCCTGGGTTCACCGGAGCCAATGTGAAATATCTCTCCACTACCAGGGGCCAGATAACATACAGTACAAATGGACTTCCCAATTCGGATCTTCGGGCCACCTTCATAACCAATAATCCACCTTTGAACGGGAATATGTTATTTTACAATACAGGGAGTCAGGGTTATCTGATGCATACATTCTCTCCTTCAGAGGAAGAGCTGGGTTCTAAGCCCTTGAGTAAGGATATTATTTTCGTGGTTGATAAATCCGGCTCCATGAGAGGACAAAAAATAATCCAGGTAAAGAAAGTATTTACAGAAATCATTTCAGACCTACCCCCTGATGATAATTTCAATATAATCTTTTTTGAAAGTTACGGAGTGGCTTTCTCAGATTCACTTATGGAAGCTGATGCAAAAAACAAGGCTGATGCTGTAAATTTTATAAACGGCCTGATTGCCGATGGTGGTACTAACATCAATGATGCACTATTACAAGCTCTTGCTATGTTCAACCCTGAAAGTGAACGGGTGCCAATCATCGTATTTCTCACTGATGGGGAACCTACTGTAGGTACGACTTCCCCCTACATGATCCGCCAGAATATCAAGAATGCCAACAATGCCGAAGTATCCATATTCACAATAGTTTTTGGGAATACTCATGAGAGTAACTACAATTTCCTCAGGGTAATGAGCCTGGAGAATTACGGTACATCAGAGTGGTTCTTTGCAGATGATACTGCAGAACAGCAAATCAGTGGATTCTATGAGACCATTTCAACACCGTTGATTACTGATATGGAATTTGCCTACACCGGCCAGGTCACAGATATTGTGAACACCGGGGCAAATAATCTTTTTGCAGGTTCTGATGCTATTGTACTTGGCAAATACCCACTGGATACCAGTACCATCACATCAGAAGTAGCGGCAACCACACGCAATGGTAACCGCAATTTCCAGAATACATTCAATGTTCCCTCACAACCAGAAAATTCCTTTATCCCCAGGCTTTGGGCATATACCCGGATAAAAAGGCTGCAGGACCGGATTGATGTGGAGGGTGAGACCGAATCTCTTGTGTCAGAAATAACTGATATTTCCCTGGAGTTTGAGTTCGTTACCCCATATACTTCGCTGTTCGTAGATGTGCCCACTTTAGTTGTCGACACTGAACCTGAAGATGGATATGCTGCTGTAACACCCTCAGCCACAGCCATGCCTACAGCTGCAGGCACTGACATAGGCTATGCCGCACCTACAGGCACAGCTACACCAGTACCCTCACCAGTGATTGATAACAGTATCCCAACAACTGATTCAAATCCATCTATCGCAACAGAATCAGGGACATCATACCCAACGTATGAAAACACTCAGGAACCGGGATTTGAGGCTGTGTTTGCTATTACGGGATTGTTAGCCATAGCTTATTTGCTACGACGAAAACATGCGAAGTGAAGACATCATGGCTGCCTGACCTTTATTACCACTAATAACCCGCCCGCTGTCAGTAAGACTACAAGGCCCATGACCCAATTATTATTTGATGGTTCATCGGGAGTGACAGTGGGTACGGTCCGGGTAGCCTCTTCCTTAACTTTAATCGGCAGTGTCAGGGTATAATCTTCGGATAGCTCACGTTCATCACCAAAATAGTAGATTATCCTGCCCTGCACTTCAAATTCTCCAATCTGATTTGATTTTATCCTCACTTCAATATCCCTTCCTTTTCCAGGTTCAAGCTCATACGTTGTAGTGAACTGGCCTGCTCCGGACTGGACGAATACGGCTGATGTTACGCTCATCCCTGAGGGGGGGAGGATAATAACCTGTACATGCATCACTGGCTTTGTGATCAGGTTCACAGCAGACAACCTGAGCAGGATATCCTCATTCAGTTCAACATCTGTTTTTTCGCCATGTAGCTGAACGCTTGCATTGGAAATTTGTGTTGATTTTATTGTCTTTTCAGAAGATGGGGCAACGAATATCATCGAAATGTTTGATTGACTGGAATGATACCTTCCAGTACCAATTAAAAATGTGGCTTCAGCAGATTCAAGATTGAATGTGCCACTTTCGGATGATTGTATGATATATTGAAAACTTCTGGATTCCTTTGGTTTTATCATATCATATTTTTCTTGCAGGTCTCCTGAAATTAACGTGAACCCGAATGGGATGGAATCTGAAACTGTAATATCATTGATATTATCGGTCCAGGTATTTGTAATTGTAACTGTTATTGTCGTGGTCTGACCCTGTTCTATATACGGTGGAGAGGGTGATTTCGTGACAGATAATGTAGGTTCCCGGAATATTTCTACCTTCAGGCTGCCGACATTGTTACTATAATCACCCCTTTCACCTGTAACATAGGTGTCATATATACTGAACCTGACCTCATCACCATTACCAATCAAGTAGAATGTATGTGTATGGTTATCAATATCATAGATTTCGGCACTGACCAGTACTCCATCAAATTCTATCGAGTTGAATTCCTGGGTATATTTTTTTCCAGCACCCATACGGTATTGAGCATCAGCATAGCTCCAGTCCACACCTAACTTGAACTGGTATGTGCCTGAAACAACAATCCTGTACATGACATCGTTTTCAAGGACTATTGATGAATACACTGAAGTACCTGTATCATCAGGTCCGAAAGCTGGAACATTGAAAACATCAAGCGGTTCTTCTGTAGCTGAAACCGGTATTATCAATAAAAATGTTAAAAGGAATACCAATAGATTAATATTCTTCTTAAAGATCATTTATTTCCTTCACTCCAATAATTCGCCAATTACTTCCAGTACCACATTTATCGGCATTCCGGTATCCGTAGCGATACTTGCTGGTGAGCAACTTTTAGGTTCCTCACGTCTTCTTTTCAGGCATTCCATCACTGCTTCTGTGGGTTCAGTAAAATAATAACTGTAACCCATTTTTATTTTACCTAATATTCCTTTTGAAACTAATGAGTTGAGCGTTGCCGAGCTATGGGTTCGATGTTTAAGGCTCGGATTACTTTGTCCAAGTTTTTCAGACACTTCTTTTGCAGTGAATGGTTGTCTTGATTGATATATGAAATCTTTCACTGTCTTCTCCATTGGAGTGAGTTTTATCTCTTTATCCAGTTTCGATACAATGCTTTTAATTTCACCAAGTTTAGCTACAAAAATGTTCCTCTTATAATCATCGGCTAATATTGCAACAAGAGTCTCTGCAATCACTTCACCATATTCATCTGCTGATAAGAGGTTTGCAAGTTTTTCAATGCTTTCAGGCTTATTCACCTAATCTCACCTCAACCGGTTTTTCAAATTCATCAAAGAAGGCTACTTCATGAACCCTGGTTATACTACTCCAGCTTATAAGGTTTTTAAAAGATTTTTTTGGTGGAATTCTTTGTCTTCTTTGTTCACTACTTACCGAATGTATCCCAAAAATAACAGTGGCTTCAGGAAATCTATCTTTCATACGTCTGGCATTCCCAGCCATAGAATCCCTGTCAATACCAGATAACATGGGAGGAGCGTATGGATGGCTGTGTACATGAATTATCAATCTGGGCTCGTTGCTACGTTCTTGGTAAATTTGCTCTGCCATCATTCCTGTATAATAAGAGACCATCTCTGGTGTGGCTTGAGCCACTACTTCATTGGAAGATAATTTGTGCAGTTGGTCAACTATCCAATTCTGTCCTGACAGCGCATAAACTACCTCGAAATCTTGTTGTTTTGGCCTGAATACAGATTCCACCCTAATTTCCATTTGATTTATGATGGAAAACGGAAGAGAGAAGCCTTCAAACACTTTATCTGAGATTGATGGTTTCCCAGTTCCTGAAATGTCTGCACTGGTAACGTTTATTTTCTTTTTGAGTTTTATCCTTACAGTTCCATTTCCTTCTATTCCAACCTTGATCTTTCGCATTAAGTTCTTTACTCCTCAATTATTACTTCAGTCTTTGGTGGACGCCTGACAATTATCGCGATGGCAATCACTATTATCAGTCCTCCAATAATGTACGTATAGGGCATTTCCTCTTTTTCCCCGGTCGCTTTTGAGCTGTAGGGGTTTGGAGACGGTTCATTTACTACAAAGGGATGGGTAAGTGATATCGGATTATAGTCATCTTTGTCGTCATCCGGCCAGTATAATCCAGTAAAATGCACGGTAAAACTACCAGTTTTATCTCCTTTTACATTGATGTAAATTGTCCTGGCTTTTCCGGGTGGCACTGAAAATGTTCCATAGACTGTGCCAGCGGCTCCTGCCTGACCGAAACCCTCTCCATAAACATGAATTCCAGAAGGAACACTTATCCGGGCATCCACATTCAGTGTCACATCATTCAGTGACGGGTTGTCCATATAGAGTTCAATAATTCCATCCTGTGACTTATCAATAACGTCATTGACAGGACGTAGTATAACAGTCGGTGCCACCCTGAACTTTGGATCGGCCGTTTGACTTGGTGTTACTGTTGCATTACCCGTGTGGGATTCTATATCATTTGATGTTGCATTTTCTTCTGCCCCTGCAGTATAACCAGGGAACACAGAGCTCATGATCAAAACGGACATTAATACTAATATTAATAATTTTTTCATTACATTCTCACCTCATTTGTGTACAGATTTTTGTTGTACTAGTACAAACAATACTTGATAATATTTAAGCATTTCCCTAAAAAAATATTGTTGTGACGTTTTGGACACACAACCTTTAAATTAATTTTATCCTATTATATTACAATGAAGTTAATCAACAAATCCATTTTGGTTACAGGCGGTGCAGGATTCATAGGCAGCCATGTGGTTGACAGGCTGCTGCAGCATAACAGGGTCACTGTGTTCGATAACCTGTCTTCAGGCACAATGGCGTATATTGAGCACCACATGGACAGTGTAGATTTCACGTTTATTGAAGGTGACCTGATGGACCCGGATGCTATATCCCGGGCACTGGACGGCATTGATATGGTGTTCCACCTTGCAGCCAACCCTGATGTGAGGTTAGGAGCAGAGGACACAAAGGTGCACCTGGAGCAGAACGTGCTGACCACCTATAACCTGATTGAAGCAATGCGAACAGCGGCTGCCAGCGAAATAGTGTTCACATCGACATCAACCGTGTACGGCCTGGCAAGTGTACTGCCCACGCCAGAGGACTACGGCCCCCTGGTTCCCATATCCCTTTACGGCGCATCAAAACTTGCCTGCGAGGCACTGACATCTTCGTACTGCCATACCTTTGATATGAAAGCATGGCTCTATCGGTTCGCTAATATCGTGGGAGACAGGGGCAGCCACGGGGTGCTGGTGGATTTCATCAATAAATTGAGAGTGGACCCCTTTGCGCTTGAGATACTTGGTTCGGGTAAGCAGAAGAAATCCTACCTGGATGTTGTGGATTGCGTGGATGCTATGGTGTATGGGGTTGAGCACTCGGATGAGCAGGTCAACATATTTAACATCGGTTCAGAGGATACTATTGATGTGGTGGGCATTGCAGATATTGTGACCGGTAAGATGGGGTACAGTGACGTAGAATACCGTTTTACCGGTGGAGTTCACGGCGGCGGGGGCTGGAAGGGAGATGTGCCTGCCATGCTGCTGGACGTTGAGAAAATAAAGGCCCTGGGCTGGAAACCGCCACATAATTCACACCAGAGCATTGAGATGGCAGTGGATTCGTTATTAAAATCATAGTAGGGGGGAGAGATAATCCGACGTACAAAGATTGTGTGTACCATCGGGCCTGCCAGTAGCAGCGACTCCAAACTGAAACGCTTGATAGAGGCAGGAATGGATGTAGCCAGGCTGAATTTTTCACACGGTTCCCATGAGGAACACAGGGATAACATCAACAGGATCAGGGAGATATCAGCCGGATTGGATAAGCATATTGCCATACTGCAGGATTTGAGCGGCCCCAAGATAAGGGTCGGGGATTTTCCTGATGGTGCGGTTACACTTGAGAGGGGAGCCGAGTTTATCCTTACCGGTAGGGACGTGCCCGGGGATGAACATATTGCATCAGTCAGTTACAAGGACCTGCCCGGTGAAGTGAAGCAAAAAGATACTATTCTGTTATCTGACGGACTTATCCAGCTCAAGGTTATTGATTCAGATGCCAGTGATATCAGGTGCAGTGTCGTAGTGGGTGGGCAACTGTCATCCCACAAAGGGATTAACCTGCCCGCTGGCTCCATGAAGATACCTTCCATGACCTCTAAGGATAGGAAAGACCTGGAACTGGGTATCAGGGAGGGTGTGGATTTTATTGCCCTTTCCTTTGTCAGGGAAGCCAGGGATATTAGCAAATTAGAAAAGCTCATCATCAGTAAAGGTTCCAATATTCCCATTATTGCCAAGATAGAGAAACATGAGGCTGTTAAAAATATTGATGAGATAATTGAAGTGGCAGACGGGATAATGGTGGCAAGGGGCGACCTGGGCGTGGAGATTCCTATGGAGAACGTCCCTGGTGTCCAGAAGATGCTGGTGCGAAAATGTAACGAGGCCGGCAAACTTGTAATCACTGCCACCCAGATGTTAAGAAGTATGGTTGAAAATCCCAGACCTACCCGTGCAGAAGCTACAGATGTTGCAAATGCCGTGCTGGACGGTACTGACGCGGTGATGCTCTCAGAAGAAACAGCTGTGGGGCAATTTCCTGTTGAGGCCGTCAGGATGATGTCCCGGATCACTGCCAGGATCGAATCTTCACAGGATTTCCAGAGGAACATGTCAATCCGCGAACTTCCTGAGGGTGGTTCCATATCAGAGGCAATCGGCCACTCAGCCATCCATATAGCTCACCAGGTAGGTGCCGATGCAATTATTACTCCGACTGGTCATGGAAAAACTGCTATGACGGTATCCAGGTACAGACCCCTGATTCCCATCATCGGACTGAGTTCAGATTCCACCGTTCTCAGGAGGCTTTCGTTAATTTGGGGTATTCAGCCTGTAAAAGTTGGTCATTCTACTGATGACATAAATGAGATTACGCAAACAGCAATCAAGGTGGCTGTAGAAAACGGGCTTAAGAAGGGTGATAAGCTGGTGATCACTGCCAGTGTACCTGCCGGTGGGACCACTAATATGATTAAAGTGCTGGAGATTTAACATGGATACCAGGATTCGAGGATATGAAGGAATATTCCCACGATTGGGTGACCCCGTTTATGTAGACCCCCTGGGTGCAGTGATTGGGGACGTTGAGTTGGGTGACCATGTGAGTATCTGGTCCAATGCTGTTGTGAAAGGCGACCCCTGTGCTATACGGATCGGTGCATGGAGCAACATCCAGGATAACTGCACTGTGCATGCGGGGCCGGATAATACCGTCAATGTAGGTGAATATTGCGTGGTGGGTCATGGTGCGATACTTCACGGCTGTACCATCGGCAACGGCTGCATGATTGGCATGGGTTCTATTGTTATGAACAATGCTGTATTGGGGGATGGGTGCCTGGTGGGTGCAGGTACACTTATCACTGAAGGCAAGACGTTCCCGCCAAGCAGTCTGATAATGGGCAGTCCAGGCATAGTGGTGCGGCAGTTGACACCGGAGGAGATAGCAGGCATAAAGGAGGCTGCCCAACATTACTGGGACAGGGCAATGGGGCATATGAAGGAAAATGGTCAGTAGAATTATGATGCCAGATAGTTGCAGTTTCTGTAAAGGCAAGCTGGTTAAAGGGAAGACTGAATTCGTTGTAAGAGTGGAAAATGAAATACTAGCTATAAAAGATGTTTCAGCTTACATCTGTGAAGAATGTGGTGAAGCATATTATTCTCCTGAAATATCTGAAAAAATAGACAACATCATGAAGAAATTCCACAATTCAACCCTGCTAGTACACCCACTAGCAGCAGGAGAATTGAGTCTTGAAGATGTCACTGCATAAAAATTAAAATCTATGGTTTACCAGATAATTCATTATTCTGTGCCCTTCCACTATCCCCAGAGAACCTGACTCAACAGAGAACTCATTATATTCGGTAACATCATCCCCTTCACCACTGCTGGACAGCACCACAAAAGGCACAGGGTCATGTGTATGGGTCTTAACAGGTATGGGTGTACTGTGGTCAGGCATCAGTAACACCTTGTAATCATCAAATGCAGCCATTCCGTCCAGGACATGGCCCACAACTTTTTTGTCAAAGTCCTCGATGGCCTGTATCTTAGCATCCAGATCGCCAATATGCGCGGCTTCATCAGCAGCTTCAACGTGCACGTACACGAAATCACCAGATTCCAGTGCATGCAGTGCAGCATCTGCTTTTCCTTTATAGTTGGTGTCAAGGTAACCGGTCGCGCCCGGTACATTAATCACTTCCAGCCCGGCACATACTCCCAGCCCTTTCAGTAGGTCCACGGCTGATATCATTGCCCCGCCTATGCCGTACAGTTCCCTGAAATTCGGCATTGAAGGTGCCCTTCCCTGGGCCCACGGCCATATCATATTGCCCATGTTCTTACCTTCCGCCATCCTGCGCCTGTTAATTTCATGGGCTTCCAGCAGGGGTTTTGAATCCATGATTAGCTGGTTAAGCAATTCTGCATCCTGGCCCTGTGGCAGGAAGTCCGCCACCTTGCCGCCTACCTGGTCATGTGGCGGGGTGCACTGTGCGTCCTGGCCCCTGCCGCCCGAGAGTACAAGCAGGTGGCGGTAGCTGATGCCGGCATGGAACCGTGCGCTGCTGCTGCCCAGGTGTTCATCAACTGACCGGATAAGTTCTCCCGCTTCCTCAGTAGAGATGTGCCCTGCGCTGTAGTCGGCAATTATCCCGTCCTTTTCGGTTAT
>DAOWEE010000153.1 GCA_030638625.1 Methanosarcinales archaeon | reverse complement strand
TAATAACATCCTGATGATAACCGGGTACCCCCCCTGGCACCCAAAGGTCGGCGGCGGGGACATTATCGCATACAAATTATCCGAAGCTCTGGCAAAAATGGGCCACAGCATCACATACCTTACGGTCGCAGATGAATCACTGCGCAAAGAGGTGTCCTGGGGTGATTTTAAATATATATCCGAAGGTGAGGATTTCTCATCATTATCCCTTGATAGGGATTTTGACATTATCCATATCCATAATGTGATAGGGCTTGGGTTCAGGACATATAAAAAGTTAAGAAAAAACAAAATGTGCGTAATTGGACTGTATGCACCTCTGGCTCACAAGCTTCCCAGGTCGGTCGGTGAGATATTCTACAGATATCTATGCAAAGATGGGGACCTGGTTTTATCACTATCAGAATTCTCAAAGCAGAATATTTCCAGTGCGTATGGGATTAAAACCCGTAAAATTGAAGTGATGTATGCGGGTGTAGATGATGCATTTTTTGACACAAACAAATCATCGGTAAAAAACACTTCGGATAAGAAAGAGGATCATAGTCCATTGAAAAAACCCTTCCATCTTCATTTTTCAGGCCGTCTCAACGGCAAACAACAAAAAGGCGTGGATATCCTGTTAAAGGCCATGCCATTGATCCTGAAGGAACATGATGTCATTTTAGATATCATCGGTGGCGGACCGAGATTAGAACAATATAGAGCATTTGCACAGCAATTAGGTATTGAAGGTTCGGTCAGGTTCAGGGGTTTTATCCCCCATGATATGATGCCTGCTGAATATTCAGCAGCCGACCTCTTCGTCCTATCGTCCCGGCGGGAAAGCTTTGGCCTGGTGCTTGCTGAGGCTATGGCATCGGGTTTGCCCGTGGTCTCAACAACAGCGGGAGCGATACCTGAAGTTGTTGACAATGGAGAAACTGGAATACTGGTTCCACCAGAAAATCCAGACGAGTTGGCAGGTGTAATTATCCATCTTCTGGACAATCCTGAAAAGATGATACTTATGGGTAAAAAAGGAAAAGAAAGAGTTAAACAGTATTTCACGTGGGATAAAGTTGCAGCACGTGTATTAAACTGCTATAACGAGATATTGGGTTATTAGCAGCAAGATTAATCAGTACCTTTTTTCTGTCAAGACATTTTCATATACTCTTATTGTCTCGTCAACCGCCCGCTCCCACGTAAATCCACGACAGTGTTCCAGCCCTTTTTTTATCATTTCTTCACTCATACCGGAGGCTGTCAACATCTGGAAGATCTTATCAGCCATATCTTCCTCAGAATCTACCTTAAGGCAGCATCTCAAAACCTCATCAGGAATCTTGGCATCTTTCCTGATAATGACAGGCACACCGCATCTTTGAGCTTCAATAATGGGAATTCCAAAACCCTCCCATTCGCTAGGCAAAACAAATAGGTCAAATGAATTGTATGTATCTCCAAGTTGTTCCTGTGGGATAAAACCTCTGAACTCAACCTCCTCTTCAAGGCCCAATTCTGTTACCAATTTTACCAGATTCTCATATTCCATTGTTTTTTTGCCGCACAGGACAAGCTTTACCTTCATTTCAGGATGCTCTTTTTTTAAATGGTAAAACGCCCTGACCAGGTAATCTACCCTTTTCCTTAAATTAAAGGCGCCAAGATATCCGATAATAAAAATATTCCTGTTTTCCTTTTCCAGTGGTTTTAATTCACTGTCCAGTCCATTATTAACAACAACAATTTTTTCTCCCGGAATCCCCAGGTGCTCCACAATCTCTTCCTTCGTCTGGGACGACACAGCAATTATCCTATCGCTCCACTTCCCCACCCTGAAAAACAAAGGAGCCGCCAGTCTGGCATGCAGCGAGTTCCCGCTGTCCTTATAGATCATCGAGATTATATCGTGATATGTCATCACCTTCGGCTTCCTGATAAAAGGAAAACACAAACCTGTAATAGGGCTGGTGGCATGCACAATGTCAAACTCATTTACCCTTCGAAGCACCCGGTACGGCAGCCTGAACACATGATTAAGCGCTTGCCCAAAGGGAACATCAGGCGGCTTCACCATAATGGGTTCAACATCAATACCCCTGTCCTTCAGTCCCTTATACAGTTCATAACTGTACCGGGCAATCCCTGTCCCTTCCTCCACAGAGAACTCGTCCACTATCAATGCTACCTTCATTCACCGCCTCCTTTTGCCTCCACATACAGCAGTTCGAAATCCCCGTTGACATACCACCTGTCAACACTGCTGTCCTGCTCCAGCCGTTCTATATCCTCAGTATCAAAACCCTGTGCTGAAAGCCCGATTGGCACTACCGAACTCCGACTCAGTGTCGGGTCATCGGCAGCTTGCCTGAACCGTTCGGTCATTATGAAGGTCATATCCTGCTCAAGAGATTCACCAAAGGTCCCGTATTCAGGATGCCCGAAATGGGCCGGTAATATTATCGGGTTGTATCCGGTCGGCCAGCCCAGGTAACCGAATTTAGTGTCTGGAATGACATGTCCATTCGACCAGGCCAAACCGCCCATATCCATCTGTGTTATCTGCATGTTCGGCTGGTATATCCATGGCGAACGGTATATGGTGAAAATACCTAGCACGGATGCAGACACCAGTATGAAGGTCACAAACACGACCCCTATTGACCTTGGTACCTGGAGCCTGCTAAAAACCTCATATAAGGCAAATCCGGAAAGCACAGGAATAACCCATAGTTCAGTATTGGCACCGAAAAGCCTGCCAATAGTCGTAAGACCAAGTACCATAAAGATAATCACATATACGGGGCCGCTGATAAGCAGCAAAACCGACAGGTTAAACAGGTTTTTAGATTCCTGGCGCCTGCCCATATAGTGTTTAAGTACAAATATAACAGCAATCCCTGAAAGGAACAGGTAAATGAACTGCCCGCCGTACATCTTTAAAGCCAGAAGCACTTGGTCCACGGGCTCAAGCTTTGAAATGACATCCAGTTCATTAAAACGAGGTACCTTATCGACATTACCTTCAAACCATTCTAAGAATCGTCCCCTCATTAACGTACCAAATACAGTAAACGATGAGAACCAAGTAAAAAAGATGATTGTTGATATCAGGGCCGGATTTGAAGATATCCTGTCTGAAAAACCGGATTTTTCTTGCACAATTGCTCTTTTTTTCCATACATACCTGGCAATTTCTCCGCCTACCAGGCAAAATATCAACACGATTTCAGGTGCAGGATGGAAGAATGGGAACAGGAACAGAAGAATAATAAAAAGTGCCTTGAAAGCAGTTGAAGGAATTCCTGCTGCCTTGAAATATAGATAAAAAACCACAGGGAACGTCAGCAGGGAGAGTGCCTGTGGATATGTGGAGATATGATAATAAGAATACAATAATGTGGTGCCTGCTGCCGCTGACAGCAGTGCGTGACCCCTGTTAGCTGATACTGCAGAGGCCAGCAGGTAGATAAATAGCATGGACATGAGCGTGAACACAACAGGCACGAATTTCATTACCGTAATCAGGTCAATGGCGCTCATCTCAACCATCACCGCCCCCAGGATATGGGTGATGGGATAATAATTCTCACCTATAGTGCCCCTTGATAATATCTCTGATGTCGTGCCCAGGTGTGCAATCGGATCGGATATAGTTAAAAAGTGATAGCCTCTGATAAAATGAAGCGATAATACAATAAAATTGCACAATATCAGAACCATGAAACCCAGCAACCAGTAATTGCTCTTGTTCTCAGAGAAAGCCCCGTTCACAATAATGCCAGTCCCCAATACGATTGCCGCAACAAGGAATATCCACGTGGCTGCCGGCAGGCTGTCGTACAGCGAAAGCTCATAGCCAGTAGCAGGTGAATGCTGCTCGATCAATACCAGGGCCAGGGTGATGAATACAAATGAGAGGATGGCACTTATTTTCGGTAGCCTGTCTAAGAGTAGACCCTTAGAATATGCTTTTTCCATCTATCTCCTCCTCCGGCTTGATTCCCAGCAGTTGCAGGATGGTCGGCCCTATATCCATGACACTGATGCTGTCCCTCTTTGGCTGTTCTGTACAATTGACTATAAGGAATACAGCATCCCTGTGATGCCCTCCTGAAGCCAGTTTATGCTCATAGGCAGTACCTATCAGGGGTGTATGTATGCCCCAGTAAACGCCGTACCCTTCCACCAGTTCAAATACAATATCAGGATACAGGTGAATATTTGAACCCTGGTATAATTCCTCTCTCCTGCAAATCCATTTGACCAGTTTCTGGCCGGTTTCAGGCTCTCTCAGCCCTGAAAGTTCATCGATAAGCATGGTCCTCAGTTCCTCATATGACTCACCTTTGAGATTCCCTTCATTGACCTCAATTCCGCCATGGCTGTATGACTTGGGTCCGGCAAAGGATGAGAGGTATGCCATT
>DAOWEE010000018.1 GCA_030638625.1 Methanosarcinales archaeon | reverse complement strand
TATTGGTGGGATTGCTGCGGACGGTGCTTACTCTGGTGGCTGGTCGGTTCTTGCTTGAACCAAAGGAAGCGTGTACATTTGAATGCTACAGCCGGGAAGTGAGCGGGGCAAGGGTGGGGTTCAGGAACGCTGCCAGGGCATCGGCCAGGCCGCTTAAGCGGATAATTGTTACCATGACCGTGGTGTCAATCGTGGTGTTCCAGCTTATTGATGTGGGGTGCTTTGATACCTTTTCAGCATACCTTAATAGTTCATTCATTACCAACTATATCCCGGCCGATGGACTGCCGATAATCGCGGGCTGGTTTGCCAGTAATATCGCGGCTTATACTATTGCAGGCAATCTGCTTACTACGGGCATGCTGACTTCAAAAGAGATTGTTATCACCCTTCTGATCGGGAGGATATTATCTAGTATTGTCAGGATAAGGTCTTCGCTGCCGTTTTATATTGGGATTTTTAAGTCAGACCTGGGGGTGCCGATTATGGTGATTTCGCTGTTGATGCAGGATGGGATTATGCTGGTGGTTACGGTATTGCTGGTGGTGCTTTGGTGAAAAAGGGCATGGGGAAAAACCAATAGCAAAACTGTTATAAGTTATGTATCGAATTATATCATTAGTAGTTATGGAGTCAAACTATGAAAGATTCTAAAGGGAATCAAATCTCAATTGGCGACCGTGTCAAAGTATTATGGGGATTTGACAATAAAATACATAGCGGGAAAATTATCAAAATCCGCAATGATGTAGTCACAATTAAATCAATGGGCAAAAGGGTATTGGTAAGTGACCATAATAAAATCACAAAAATCCCTGGCAGTGAATTTGAACTGATTTAACAATTGTCACTATATTTCTTGGTTTGTTGGGTTTTAACTGAATTTTCTATGTGTTAGAATTTTCTGGAAAATAATAGCTGCTGACCCCTGTGTTTTTTCTGGAATAATTTAAGTAGTTTAAGATTTTAAATATATCTTCTATGGCAATGTCTAAGAAGGATATGGGAAGACGGAGTTCTAAGAAAAAGGCTGAATTGGAAGAACTTGAAAAACTGGCTGCTGCTGGAAGCGGTGATGCAAAGAAGAAGCTTGCAAAGGCCAAGAAGAAAATGAAATGATCCTTTCTGGTTAATAATTAAATTTTTTATGCGGGTGATGGTGTGGTGTCAGCATGTAAAACCTATCATTTCCCAATCGCTTTTATCTCTTCAAAGTGACCATCGAGGAGTACTACTTTGTGATGCCTTGCAAGTTCTATCACAGACTGGGTATATCCGGATTTTGAGATGAAAAACAACTGCATTCTCTGCGTCCTGAATTCAGACTTATTGGTTTTCTGTATCAGATTATCGATATCTTTGTAACTGGTTTTCTTGTTTCGCCATTTAATCTCAAAAATATATACCGTTTCGTCCTTTGTGCCCACCAAATCGAATTCGATGTTATTTTTCAGGTACTTTTCCAGTTCGATGTTATACAGATCTTCAAGTTTGTATTTCACTTCAAATTCCTTAGCAATTCCAAGCTCTGTAGATGCCTTCTGGTATTTTTCTTCCAGGTTTGCCAAAAGATGTTCTGCCACTTTTTCTGATACAATGTCTGTACTCAAGCCCAAATATTTGTTATTGATCCAAAATGCAAACAGCGGGTCTCGTATGTGATATGTACCATGTTTTCGAAATATGAGGTCTGTCTTCAGCAGGGCCTTGAGATAGTTTGAGATTTCACCTGTAGGTTTTTTTAGATACTTTGAAACCTGTGTCAAGTTTGCAGGATTTTGCGACAACATGAAGAGTATGGACTTGTACCTGTCTTTGTTCTTGAACTTTGCAAGGGATACATCAAGGATGTATTCGAAGTGTTCATTGATGGAACCTGTATCTGCAAATATTTCGTTCATTATGCAGTAGTTTACCTGCTGTGTACTGATTGACCTGTCAAGTGCGTATTGTTCAGATATTTTCCTACATGCTGCAACTGTATAATACGGCTGGCCGTCAGTGAATTTATAAATCTTATCTTTATGGTTCCCGGCAATCTCAAAGGGGAGTTCTGAATCGATGAGTTCATGTGTACTTGCCCTGTCAAAGTTTTCTAAAGTCATCCTGATGAACTGCCCGAAAAACGGGTTTTTATGATCAAGCATCTCATCAAAGACAGAAAAAACGGAACCAGAAATCCAGTAATTAACATAGTTTTGCTTTTCTGTCATTGAGCGCATTATCAGGAGAAATCTGGGGTGTACCTGTAATAGCTCCTGGAATTCATCAAG
>DAOWEE010000306.1 GCA_030638625.1 Methanosarcinales archaeon | reverse complement strand
GATTAAAATCTCTTAGGTCTGTGGTTTTGGTAGCACTCTCTGCAATAAACCGGCCTGTCAGGATCGGGTACAAAAGGTACTTCTGTTTCCTGTCCACAATCGGCACATGTTGCTTTATGCATCTCTCTTGGTGCAAAACCGCCACTGCCGCCTCTATTACCGCCTCTGTTGCTAAAACCTCTATCGTTCATTTGTTAAATACTTCCATTTTAATTCTAATCAACTAATTCTAAAAGAGCCGCACTTGAAAAAATTATGATTCCTAATGAGGTCAATGATATTAATCGACAGAATATTAACAACCTACTGGTTTATAGTATTTTTGCTGATAACTTAACTCACCGGCTTATGGTCAGAGTCAAATCCTGCCAGTCCTCATCCACCCCATCCAGCGACTGCACAACACCTGCCATTACCCCGGCAATCATCTTTTCCACAAAACGGTTCATCGGTATATCCTTTCCGTCAACAATTAATTCAAGTTCCATTTTCTAATCTCCTCTAATTCTTACAAACCAGTATATTCAATTCAACTTTAACCGCACTATGTTTTCAACTCTTCGTCCAGCATATCTTGCAGGTTCCATCCCAGTATATCGCGAATGATAATATAACTCATCTCAGGCGAGATAGCACCCACTTCGGTACATATTACATCAATATAATTTGAAGGAGTGACATCAAACGCAGGATTTCTTACACTCACATGCAGCATAGCCGACAATTTTTCGCTGTCCATTACCTCTGCCACATCCCGCTCTTCTATCTCCACCATCTCACCCAGCAGAGTGCGGGGACTGAACTTATAAGTCTCTGCTGCCACTATCAAATTTGTCCTGCTCTCATGGGCTGCCATTGCCAGCTGGGAAGTGCCAATCTTATTTATCACGCTACCATTGCCAGTGACCGCATCCGCACCCACCACCACAATATCCACATCCTTCATGAAATATCGCACAGCCGAATCAACAATTAATGAAGTATTTATGCCCAGTTCATTAAGCTGGGCAATGGTAAGAAGACCCTGTCGTCGTGGTCTGCTTTCGGTAGCTATTACATTAATGTCTTTACCATCTTTGTGCGCCTGTGCTATCACCGCTATGGCAGCCTGGCTGTTGCAGTGGGTCATTATAGTATCTCCATCACGGATACGCTTGCTGCCAATTGCTCCTATCCTTTCAGTGGCCTCTTTTGATGATTCAATAAACAGGTCTGCCCGCCTTATGAGGTCGCCCCTGGCTTCATCCACGGTGTCGCCGGTATATCCCATTACCATCCTGATGGCATTGGGTAGCGATACAGCAGTGGGCCGGGTGGCTACTAATATTTTAGCCGCATTTGACAGTTTGGTGTTAAACTTCTCAATAGATTTCTCCTCAAGCTGCCCACCATAATCTTTTAGCGCCCCTGCTGCAGCCCGGGCTATAGTACCAGCTCCCCTTATCTCCATTGTTTGAATCTTTTTTGCGATATCAAGTACATTGTCCATTATTTCACCTTGTTAAGTATAAGTAATCCACAGGGCAAAAGACTTACTAATCTGCCAGATATATTACCACACATGAAATACCAGTCCTCTCCAGTGTCAGATGAAAATACAGATTCCAGCATTCATGAGAGGATAGAACAGGTCACAGAGTACCTACAAAAATTTGGCGGCGTACTTGTAGCTTTCAGTGGTGGCGTGGACAGCAGTGTTCTGGCAGCACTTGCTTACCGGGCACTGGGACAGAAGTCCATAGCTGTGACTGCACAAAGCCAGACCCTGCCAAGGCGTGAACTTGAAAGTGCAACGAGAACGGCAAGGGACATCGGAATCAACCACATGGTCATCCCTTACAATGAACTTGACGAACCCGGGTTTGCACAAAATCCTGTTGACAGGTGTTATCACTGCAAAACCGGCCTGTTCAGGGCACTGAGGGCACTGGCTCAGGATGAGGGCTTTGAAGCTGTTGCAGACGGTACTAACGCCTCTGAACTTACAGGACACAGGCCGGGTCACAGGGCATCCCTGGAACAGCACATTGTCACTCCTTTTGCCGATATGGGCATAACAAAAGATGAGATTCGCCAGATGGGACGCTCGCTGGGACTGAATATATGGGATAAACCCCAACAAGCATGCCTGTCCAGTCGATTCCCTTACGGCAATACCATCACTGCAGAAGAGCTAAAACAGGTTGAACAGGCAGAAGAATTTATTTGTGATCTTGGGGTTGAACAGTACAGGGTGCGTCATCATGGTGACACGGCACGAATAGAAGTGCCTGAAAAGTATTTTAGTTTGATAATCAGCAATAAAGAAAACATTATTGCTCGCTTTAAATCACTGGGCTATAACTATATTACGCTTGACCTGGAGGGATTCAGGAGCGGAAGTTTCGATATTTTTATTTAGCAAGAACCAGTACTGAAAGCATTATAGAAATGTTGCAGAAGTATTACTGAAGTATTACAGAAGCAATACACAAGTGATATAGGAAAACGACTATGAATGAAAAACAGCACGACATCATTTATGTTACTGCCATTGTACTGGTTGCCGTCATAATCTTAATTTCGCCATTTCTGCTGTTTCCAATTGAAAATTCAAATACCAAAGAATCCAGCACACCAGGGCTTGATATTGGATGCAGCCGTATAGTATGGGCAGGTGAAACCACCAGTTTAAGTGCTACTATGAGCAACATGGCAGGAGGCGTTACCTACCAGTGGTGGATTGACGACACTCTCCAGGGTGAAGGGAGGCAGATTACCACCACATTTTCAGAAGGATTACATACAGTCCATGTTGCAGCAAACAGTGGAACAATCACACTTGAAAACGACATCACCATAACTGCTGTATCATCAGCCACAGGCATAACAGTAAATCCTGCACCATCCGAAAGCTATGGCATGTGGCGTTTCCAATCCTATCTGGACAATGAACCGGCAAACGTGCCCGGCATCCAGGTAAGCCTTAACGGGCAGTTGGTTGAAACATCAAAAGAATGCTCACCAGTAAGCATTATTGGTTTCAGGGAAGGCACCTACACATGGTCTGCACAGTACCATAGCCAGATAGTGGGCAGTGGAACCATCAATGTGCCCGCCGCCAGTGAACTCATCATATCAAGGGTCGACATAGAACCTTCATACCGGACAGGTGATACCATCTCTTCCATGCTCATAGTCACTAATGTTGGCACATTGGACGTGGACGGCTTCCAGATACGCACCACTGTAACAAACAATAAATACGCTTACATGGGCGATGTTGCTACAAGGGAATACAACACCGGCTATACTAAAAAGATCGTACCCGGAGAGTCTGTTCACACCCCTATCAATACCAAGATTCCTGAAAAAATAAAAGGTATAAGACCTACCGGCCAATACACTATCAACCTTGAAATAACATATGCAGGCGGTAAGACCACAACTACTACTCTGTACACAAAAGTCGTCTGACGGGTATAATGAACCTGACTTGAGATTATGGTTTTTAAGACTGAAATATTAGATAATAAGTATTAAAAATTCAACCTCATTCGAAATAAAAATATAATATTACTCGAAAAGTCTGTCTACCAGCCACTGAGGGTCGAACTTCACCATATCATCGTATTCCTGGCCCACGCCCAAAAACAGTATGGGCTTACCTGTGGCATGGGCCACTGATATGGCTGCACCACCTCTTGAGTCAGCATCTGCTTTGGTAAGTATGTTCCCGTTTATCGGCACAGCATCGTTAAAGAGAGTGGCACGCTCAACAGCATCATTACCCGCTGTTGCCTCGTCCACAAATATCACCAGATCAGGAGGAGCTACGCGGCATATCTTCTTCAACTGGTCCATAAGATTAATGTTGGTATGCATCCGTCCGGCAGTGTCTGCCAGCACCACATCCATGTGCCGTGCCCTGGCATATTCCACTGCATCATAGACCACTGCCGCAGGGTCACTGCCTTCCTGATGTTTTATTAACTTTGCACCAAGTTTGTCAGCATGATGCTGTATCTGGTCAATAGCACCTGCCCTGAAAGTATCTGCTGCTGCAATTACCACAGAATATCCATTGTTTTGCAGTCGCCTCGTAACCTTGGCGATGGAAGTGGTCTTTCCCGTACCGTTCACACCTATGAAGGCTACAATGACAGGTTTATCAGCAGCCCTTACAAAATCATCAAAATCAAGTTCATCTACACTTAATACCCTCATTAGTGCATGCTTCAAAGCCTGTTCTACTAGTTTCCCCTTGTTTTCCCCAATCTTGAAACTACTGCCCACCAGTTCCTCTTTTACGGATGCAACCACTTCTTCTGCCACTGGCATTGCCACGTCGCTTTCAAGCAGTGCCACTTCCAGGTCCCACAGTGGGTCTTCCAGCGACTTTTCATCAATGATGAACTCCCGCCTCATCAACAGGGCTTTGGCCTTATCACCAATACCGGTAGTTTTTCCTTCTTGTTCTACTTCATCAGGTGAAGTTTCTGGCTCCTCTCCAGCCTGAACTTCATACACTTCTTCTGCTTGTTTATCTATAACAGTGCCAAAAGAGTCTTTAAGTCCGCTAAGTTTTTGCTTCAGATTATTAAACATCTATGAACCCTGCATAGGAGGAACTTGTGATGCCTGCTGCTGGCTTACAATAGAATTCAGAACGGCTTCAATCTCTTTCATCCTGTTTGTAAGTTCACTGAGACTGTTCTGGATATTTTCCTGGTATTTATCGAGTTCATCTTTACGGCTATCAAGCATGGCTTTTGCATCAGCAATGTTCTTTTCCACACTTATCCCGGCTCCGACTTGTATGACTACATTCTCTGGCATGACCAGATTTGCTTTCACATTGACGCCTGCACCAATGGGTATAAAAATCTCATGTCCGTCTTTCGCACCTTCAAATTCGGTCAGGGTATTGATAGCTTTAATAACGTCATCAATACTGTCATTGACAAAATTTAGTTGCTGGGTTGCGGATTCTGCCTGATATTGCATCTGTTGATGCTGGGCTGCCATATTCTGAACATCCTGTTCAGACAACGGTTTAGGGGAAGCCATAATGCTCACTCCTTGGTAATTGAGTCCAGGCGTATAAAGTTACGTTTTAGACCATGTTCACTGCCTATAAGTGAATAAATTTTATCAGTTGCGTTTTGTTCATTCTGGCTTGATATTTTCTTTGTGAAACTTTCCCATGAATGACCTGCTTTGAACGTACCAGATATAATGTAATTTTCCATCTTTAATTTCTCCTCGTTCGAATTGATAAATATTAATGCTCAAATGTCTGCTGTACCCTAATACATTTGCAGGATAAATAGTTTATTCAAATATCTCAAATAACATTTTATAGCACTCCACACAATACAACCAGCAATGATTATTGAAAGAGCGTAAACCATGGAGCGAAAAACAGTCATATCGTTTGTAATCCTGATAATACTCGCCCTTTTAATAGGCTCACATTTCATCCGCCTGAATGACATATATTCCAATTCCCAGGGCGGCCGGACTATGGCAGAGGTATCGTCGGCAGTTATTGTGGTTAATGGAGGCAACATATTACAGGCCGAATTTGGTGAACTGGTATTAAGGGCAAATGAACCGGATATGCTGATAAGTATCCTTGGGAGCGGGGTCGAGCGCAGGTTCAATATTACAGTTGAAAATGTAAACCCTGATAAAATTCATGTCAATGGCTCTGTACCTGGCACCATAGAATACGGGAGTGATTATGTCTCATTCACTGCTGTGGTCGCACCAAGGCTTGTCAAAGACATCAAACTTACCCTGTCAGAAAATCTGGACAACTTCACATTTGCAGTAGTGGGGGATAGCAGGGATAACCCTGATATGTTCAGGCAGATACTAAATGAAATCGGGACTTCTGACCCATTGTTCATAATAAATCTTGGTGACATGGTTAATAGTGGAACCAGGGAAGAATATGATGAACTTACAGGGTTAATGAAACTAGCCCCTGCACCTATTTTCACCGTACCAGGCAACCATGACATAAAGAATGGCGGAATGGAATATTACAGTCAAACCTTTGGCACATACTACCATTCCTTTGATGTGGGCACCACCCATTTCATATTGCTGGACAATGCAAAAGGGTACGTAAATAAAGAACAGATGGAATGGCTGAGACAGGATCTCGGGCAGAGTAATGCCGCATTAAATCTTGTATTCATGCATATGCCGCCCTTTGACCCCCGTCCCGGCAACAATCATGCTATTACAGATGATGACAACGCCCAGGAGCTTGTATCCCTTTTTGAACAATTCCACGTCGATACGGTCTTTAGTGCCCATATACATTCATATTTTGAGGAAACACGAAACGGTGTACATTATGTGATTACAGGAGGTGGGGGTGCCCCTCTTGTGGAGGATGCACCTGGGTACCACTATGTCCTAACGAATATTTCGAGAGGAAATGTTACAACAGAGACGTTTTTGGTGTAGATTACAGTTGTTCGTCAACCAGACACATAACAGTACCATCCAGGAATTCGGCAAAAACTTTAACATGGTCCTGACGTTCTGTTATGTGGCTGCCTGAAGTATCTGTTATAGTTATAGTCTTTCCTGGCGAAATGGAATCAATACCATTTCCCCCAAAAGCATACTGGTATGATAAATTACCCTCAGATGCACCTTCCGGGTAGAAAAAACCATCAATTACCACCCCTATATGGGACACCTTCCATTCGTCGTCTCCACCTAAGTAGGTCACTGAGATAGTATCCGGGCTGATTTGTTCTGCATATGCCTCAACATTATATGTTTCTGCTTCGACCCCACCAAAAATGCTAATTACCAAAACTAAATAGCTCAAATATATGATGGGAGCTAAAACAATTACCATTGAAATAATTTCAGCTAAGTGCCAAAATGTGCCAACCTTCGGTATTCTTAAATTTGCTAAACGCATACACCCTCACCAATAATATATTAAATATTAGAACATATATAGTTTTTGATGCAAAGTTAAATTTATGCGATAATCATCATGATTATATGTATTTGAATCTTTCAATAATATTGTAGATAATGCAACCAATTTCAAATATTTCCCCAAAATCCAATATTTCATGCATGTACAGGTTCAGTTGTGGTGCCGAGTTTTGTCCAGTCAACATTAACTTGACTAAAAAACCAGACTGCTGGATTGAAAAGTATGAACGTTATCAACCTCATGCATGGCATGAGAAGAACTGGAATGAATTAAATTCTGTTACCTGGTATGATGTATTTAGTTTGAAGGATCTCTTGATGTATCTTCTGATAATAATAGTGATTGCTGTTTTCATGTTTTTTTGTGCAATCCTTATCAGCTTATACACAGGAACTTATTAACAGGCATTCAAAAAGTGAAATAATTAATCCACACCAAGTTCCTGTTTAAGTTCTCCAAGTGTTGCTATACGTTCTGCAAATGCGTTATGGCTGTGAATGCTTTCTTCATTTATCTGTTTGATAGTTATGATCGATTCATCAGGTATGTTTGTGAATTCGTGAACAATCTTCTTGGCCATGGTGCGTACACAATCTTCAACAAACTTTGGATTTTTATGTGCAGTCTCAACCAGCATTGCCTCATCGTTGCGCTTGAGTAATTCATATATATTGGAACTCATCGACGTTTCAATGATATGGATGATCTTATCGATGGAAACTTTGTGGTCATGGGAAACCTGAATTGTTATAATACCTCTTCCCCGTTGGTTATGGGTTGCCATGGGCACTTTGTCAAGGAATTCATAGATTGTCTTGCTGTCCACGTTCAATTGTTTCAGTTCAGATATGGCCTTATCACGCATTATTTCCTGGGCACATGGACAGGCAGTAAGACCTAAAACCTCAGCTCCGACCATTTTATTGACTGAGACCGTACCATTATCCTGTCGTTTAGCGATTGCTTCTGCAAAGATATCGACCACCTGCTGGCATTTTACCTTATTGACCGGTGTTATTCGCTTGACTATATATTCACTTTTCATTATGACTTCTGCCCTGGTGGCATACTCATGCCGGTCAAGCAATCGCTTGACAACTTCACCACAAAGTTCTTCGATCTCACATACTGGCAAATTAATGGAATCTTCCAGCACTTCATCTATGGCTTCAAAATTACGTGAGAGGTTTGCACCTTTGCGGTCTGAGGGCAGGTCAACAAATATGTCGAAATTTGATATTAGTATAATGGGACGTTTATCTGCCCTTGATACTTCGACCAATTTCTTTACATTGGTTACACCAACACGGGAAAGTGTTATTGGTATGTCTGGTTTGTTCGCCTGAACATCAGCTAATTGTACTACAGGTATATCCATCTGATTATCTCCATATTCCAGATAAGTGTGCTAAGTCGTGGCATCTGTTTATACTTTCCTGAAAGATAATGTTTGCGTATTGAATACAGCTTTAAAAGTCTTTTGTTTATTCATGCATGATGAACAATAACATTAAAAATCAGCAAAAACCAAAGCTTTGATAATATATTTATAGAGGTACAATCTAAATCTTATCTTTAATATCCATTTGGCGGTAAGAATGATGACACTTTTCAAAAAATCACATAAAGATACCGAGAAAGATGACACTCAAGACATTGATTTCCTTAAAACGAGCATTAAATCAGAGGTTGGGGGAAATGCATCAAAATCAGATGAAAAATTGCCTAAATTGGTAGATATTCTGAAAAATAAGCCTGATATAAAATCACAGTTGGGTGGCATTAACCTTGAGGCTAAAACCGTTGAAGAACGCAATAAAGGAACTGTTCCGGAACAAACTAATCCCGCTGATGCTCCACAAAAACCTGAGTCAAAAGATGTAACTGTGGAAAAATCAAATATACAGGATGTACGGGCTGCTTTAGCAGCCGCAATAAAAGAGCGAAATGAGGACGCAGAAGGAAAGGCGCCAGTGGCACCATCAGGTCAGGCCACACCAAAACCTGTTAATCAGTCTGCCCCCGCCTCTGGAGTAAAAGCACCTGTGGCACCATCAGGTCAGGCCGTATCAAAACCTGTTAATCAGTCTGCCCCCGCCTCCGGAGTAAAAGCACCTGTGGCACCATCAGGTCAGGCCGCACCAAAACCTGTTAATCAGTCTGCACCTGCCCCCGGAGTAAAAGCACCTGTGGCACCATCAGGTCAGGCCGCACCAAAACCTGTTAATCAGTCTGCACCTGCCCCCG
>DAOWEE010000165.1 GCA_030638625.1 Methanosarcinales archaeon | reverse complement strand
GCAATTAACTGTCTATGCTTTCTCCACCGAAAACCTGAACCGCTCAGAGGATGAGAAGCAGAAACTGTTTGAGCTTATGGGTATAAAGCTTGAGGAATTAATGGACGATGACCGCACCCATAAAAGGGGTATGCGGGTCCGGATACTGGGAAATGTTGACCTGCTGCCTGAAGAACTAAAGCAAACCGGTATGTGGGCAGAAAACATTACCCGGAATTATGATAATATGTACCTGAACATTGCCATGGCCTATGGAGGCCGGCAGGAACTTGTGGATACTGCACAGACAATCGCAAGTAAGATTTACAGCGGTCAAATGGCGGTATCTGATGTTAACGAAGACGTAATCTCTTCTCATCTCTATCCTTCCCCTGGCCTGGCTGTACCTGACGTTGACCTTATTATAAGAACAGGCAGCGATGAAAGGATGTCAAACTTCCTGCCCTGGCAGGCCAATGGTAACGAATGTGCTGCCTATTTCTGTGCACCCTACTGGCCAGAATTCAGGAAGATCGACTTCCTGCGCTCCATTCGGACGTACCAGACAAGGGAACATGAATGGCAGAAGAATACTGTACTGCGGATTGTCAAACTCCTGGGTCATACCGGACACATTGAAGTGGGCCAGGTGGTCCGCATGAGCCAGAAGGCCGGGAACATTACTGACAGGGAAGTACGTGCGATATTGAAAGAACTTTCCGGCAGCAGAGAACTGAAAAGTCTTGACCTGGTATGGTAACACTGTTTTACTGTTTTGTTGTTTTACTGTTTTGACAAACTTTAATAATCAGTATTTGCATCCTTCTGGATATGGATATTGAAGGTTATGCCAAACGTGCATTGTTATCGGGTGAAAACGAAAGCCAGATAGAGGAAAGACTTGCCCGCCGCATACATGAAATAAAAGGCGGTAACGTCACTGAACAGCATTCTAAGGAACTTGCCCATGCAGTCATGGTTGAAGCAGGGGCCACCCTGGAACTGAAAGGAGATATTCTTGAACCCGTTACTTCAGGTATCACCATGGGACAGTTCGGAGTGGGTAGCCGTGGTGCAGGAGATTTCCATACACATGAGCAGATTGCACGTGTGATTGGCAAGACATCGGCTGAAGTGGATACTACGCACCTGGACGATTCAGGTGTGGTCAAGAGCGGCAGTGGTGAGTACCTGGTGGTGACAGTGGACGGCACCCATAGCAGACTCAGCGATTACCCGTTCCTGGCAGGGTTCCATGTGGCACGGGCTGCGCTTCGTGACATCTATGCCATGGGGGCCAGGCCCCTGGCCATGTTGTCCGATATTCATGTGGCAGATGACGGGGACGTAGGCAAGATATTCGACCACATTGCAGGCATCACTACAGTTGCTGAACTGACGGGTGTGCCCCTGATAACGGGCAGTACCCTGCGTATTGGCGGGGATATGGTTATCGGGGAGCGCATGACCGGCGGTGTGGGTGCGGTTGGTATCACACAAACTATCTCAGCCAGGATACTGGCCGAGCCCGGTGATGTGATACTGATGACTGAGGGGGCGGGAGGCGGAACGATTTCCACGACAGCCCTGTATTATGATAAACATGACATAGTGGATGAGACCATCAATATCAAGTTCATCGAGGCCTGTGAGGCTATTATGGATGCAGGATTGCTGGAGCGTATTCATGCCATGACCGATGTGACTAACGGTGGTGTGCGCGGCGATGCTAAGGAGATTTCAAGGACCGCAGGTGTAGAACTGGTGTTTACGGAGGAGCGTATCAGGCCGCTGGTGAACCCTGCGGTATTATCCATGCTGGAAGAACTTGAGATTGATTACCTGGGCGTATCCCTTGACGCACTATTGATTATTGCACCGGCTGATTCAGTTGATGATATCCTTTCTGTACTTGGCTCAAAAGGTATTGCAGCAGATGTAATCGGTAAGGTTAGGCAGGGCAGTGGCGCTAAACTTGAGATTGATGGCAAGACCATTGACTTTTCTCCAAGGTTCAGGGAATCTGCATATACCCCTATAAAAAAACTGGTGGGTGAGGATGAGCCCCTGGATTTCCAGGCTATGTGTGACAGGATTGATGATGCTGCCCGGATGGCTATTGATAAGAAACAGCGGATAGTTGAGCGTTTGAAGTAAGTACAGGTCATTATGTAAAAGATTATTAATAGTGGTTTGTATAAATCCTATGTAGGTGAAAAACATTATGAGATGTAAAATGATTGGTGCTTTACTTTTTGCACTTTTATTACTTGCACCGTTTGCTGTATCTGCGGACACAGCACCCAGGGCCGAATGGGCCATAGATCTGGGCGGAAATCGTGAAGAGATTATCCATGACGTGATTCAGACCACGGATGGCGGGTATATTGCTGCCGGGATGACAAAAGGTATGAGTTCCAGTGATGACGTATATGTGGTAAAGCTCAGCGCATCCGGGGAAGTAGAATGGGAGTTGAACTACGGAGGTACGAAAAAAGATTTTGCCAAGTCCATTCGCCAGACCTCGGACGGCGGATATATAGTCGGAGGCGGCACATATTCTTTTAATGTAGGAGTAGTGGATTTCTACATTCTTAAGCTGGATTCTTACGGTCAATTGCAATGGTGGCAGAAGTTAGGCGGCAGTCAGACTGATGTATGTGAGTCTATCATCGAGACTAAGGACGGTGGATATATGGCAGCCGGACAATCATGGATGAACATCCTTGACGGTAATGCATATATGGTTAAACTTAATTCCGAAGGTCAAGTGGTTTGGGAAAAAAGCATTGGCGGTGGACTTGAGGACGGCGCTTATGATGTTCAGCAGACATCAGACCAGGGATACATCTTTACAGGATATACCCGGTCCGCAGGAG
>DAOWEE010000103.1 GCA_030638625.1 Methanosarcinales archaeon | reverse complement strand
GTTATCTGCCAGTGCCTGGATGAACTTATCCGTAGAATCCCTGAAAGCCGAATCCTCATCATACAGTATTTCAAGAATAGGCGGTGTCTGGTAATGTTCCACAAATGGGTCGTCCTCTTCCCTGACTGTGTCTGTCAAACCACTCAGGATATCATAGTGGGCATTGACAGAATTGATATGCAGGTCGAAGACGGTTTTAGCCTGTCCATCACCTGGTTTCATTCCATTCACTGCATCCACGTAAGGTTTGGCATCACTCAACTTAAATTTCGTGCCTCTCTTTTCCTTGATAACCCCTACATCAGCTTTCTGCGCAGCTAAGGCTTCAGCTATCATCTTTTCATATACATTCATTTATTTATACCCCCGGAGCAGCACGTAAAGTACCAGATAAATGCACTTACAAATAGTTCAAATTATCAGTACCACAATATACCCACTCCAAAACTAATATAAGAGTTTATTGTTGTAAATAGTTTGTGGATGTTTTTAAATAAAAATCAATCAAAGCTTTTAAAAAAAATGACGGCAGAAATTACAATTATAGTAATCATACTCAAGTTCTTCTATTATCTTAGGTTATTCAAGTATCGTAAGTTATTCAAGTTCTTTTATCATTGCAATCTCATCACAATCAGGAAACCGGGGACATTTCACGCACATGCTCCATAATTTATGTGGAAGTGTAGACTTATCCACGACCTTAAATCCATGATGTTCGAAAAACTCCCTGGCATACGTCAATGTGACCAGATGCTTGATACCGAGTTCCGGTGCTTCCTCCAGACATGCTTCAAGTATCCTGGAACCGTGCCCTTTCCTTAATTCAGCAGTGGACACAGCCAGGGACAATATCTCACCATACTCTTCCCAGGTAACATGCAGGGCACCACAGGCAATAATCCGGTCCTCTTTCTCAATTACAAAAAAGTCCCTGATATTCTCATACAATTCACCGATGGCACGGGGCAGCATGACTTCCTGCTGAGCATAAACATTGATAAGTTGCCTGATTTGGGCAACATCCCCAACCCTGGCTTTTCTGAGCAAAATTCCAAAACCACCTATTATTAAACATTACATGAATTGTTCTGAAACTAATTGTCCTTTTCTACATGGTATTTAACATTCTCGGCATACTGGCGCACATCATTTTCCAGTTTTTGCTCAATAAATGATAACATGGATAACAGGAACAGACTCTTCGGTTCCAGTTTTAATTTGTAAGACACAATGGTACTGGAATTGGTATTCTCCCTGAGATCAATTTCCCCGCTCATTTTGATGCCTTTTGCCTTACCTTCCCATTTTCCATGACATGGGGGGTCCACTTCTACGGTTGTGCTGTTCATCTCAACCCGTTTTATCAGTGGTCCTATCTGGAATTCCATTATCCACAGATTTGTGTTGGGACCTGTGACCTCACATACCAGCAGTCCGGGAATGCAATGAGTATACATCTCAGGGTCAGCCATTAAACCCCATACTGATTCTATGGGCGCTTTAACTTCAAATTCTATTTGTGATTCCGGCATGTAAATACACTACTAAATATGTCCTACTAACTACAGCAATTATACAAATATTCAATCCACTATAATAGATTGTCTCCCAGGGAGGGCGCTTGCAGCTTTCTTCTCTTTTGAGTCTTCTTCCCTGGATATTTCTATAGCACAATTAAAATTGGATTCCAAAATCGAAGCAGCATTGTTCAGGAAATCAAATTCCGCCTGTGCATCCACTTCAATGGACGGTGCAAGGGCAGGGTCATCCAGGTATTTACCAAGTATCACATTCACCTGTTTACCATAACGTTTCAGGTCTGTGGACATCAAGGCTTTCATTATCTGTCCCCTGTCCTTTGTCCTGCCAAACTCCTGCCTGAAAAGGGCAGCAAGCTCGAACTTCCATCCGGCTGCAACAATAATCTGTATCTTTTTGGGGGATATGATGTGTGCTACCTTGAGTATCTCCTTAACGTCGTCAGTCAGGTCGCCAAGCATATTCCACTTGTAGGATTCTATTTCACTGACCACAGCCTCATCACATTCAGGCCAACTGGCCTGGCAGATGAAACCATCATTCCCGGATAAATCCCATACTTCCTCACATAGATGAGGTGTTATCGGGCTTAACAGTAGCACAATAGCTTTTCTGGCATCATTATATATTTCACCATTAACAGCAGACATCTCATTGCTGGCAGCGGACTGGCTGTAATCAGATATTTCGTCCACCAGTGTCATTACATTTGTGAGAACATCCTTGAGTTTCAAATCCTCAAAGGCCCCAGTGGTCTCCTTTATGGTACTGTGGGTTAGGAAACGGATATAACTGTCATTGGCATCGACACCATCTTTCATAGATGCTGGTGGTTCTACCATCAAGCGGTAGGTCTTATTCAGGAACTTGAACACACTTTCAATCCCTGAATCAGACCATTCCAGTTCTCGCTCAGGGTTTGAACCGAACAGGATGAAGAAACGTGATGCATCTGCCCCGTATTTATCCATTAATATCTGGGGGTCCACCACATTACCCAGGCTCTTTGACATCTTGGCGCTCTTCATGGCATATTTGCTGCCGCATGTACAGCATGAATGTTCCTCAAATTCGCCGGGAGGCAGGAACCGGCCACATGCATCACAGTATGGCGTTTCCTTATTCACCATGCCCTGGCATAGCAGTCTGGCAAAGGGTTCGTCCACTTCAGTCAGCCCGATGTCCCGCATGGCTTTGGTAAAGAACCGGGCATATAACAGGTGCAGGATTGCGTGTTCGATGCCACCGATATACTGGTCTACCGGCATCCAGTATGAAGCTGCATCCTTTTCAAAAGGCACGGCTTCTGAACTGGGGCTGCAATATTTTAAGAAATACCAGGATGAGTCCACGAAAGTGTCCATGGTATCGGTCTCCCTGCGGGCAGGCCCGCCGCATTTTGGACATGTAACATCGGAAAAGCTATTTGAAGTTTCCAGAGGGTTGCCGCTGCCAGTAAATTCTACATCCTTTGGCAGCCTGACAGGCAAGTCCTCGAAGGGTACGGGTACGGTACCGCATTCGTTACAGTATATGATAGGAATGGGAGTGCCCCAATAACGCTGCCTGGATATGAGCCAGTTCCTGAGTTTGTAATTAATAGTGCGCTCACCCAAATCCGAACTATCCAGTTTCTCGCTTATCCTGATGATAGCATCCCGGTTACCAGTGCCATCAAATTCACCGCTGTTCACCAGTATGCCGTCGTCCACATAAGCCTCTTCCATCTTATCAGGGGTGAGTTCCCTATCAAGGGGCTGGATGACCACCTTAATTGGTATGTCGTGCACCCTGGCAAACTCGAAGTCGCGCTGGTCGTGGGCCGGGACTGCCATTACTGCCCCTGCACCGTATTCATAAATCACAAAATTGCCGACGTACACGGGAATCTTATCGCCGGTCAGCGGGTTTACTGCATACTTCCCGATGAACATACCTTTCTTATCCTTATCAGCAGCCATACGCTGGAACTTGTCCTCCTGCTGCACCTCGGCCAGGAATGTCTCGAAATCTGCCTGGTATTCTGTCCCCTCGACCCATTCCTTTATCATCGGATGCTCGGGTGCAAATACCATGAAGGTGACACCGAAAACTGTGTCGGGTCTGGTGGTGAAAATTGGAATGGTCTCGCCTGTATCGGCGATGCTGAACTTGATGATGGTACCTTCACTGCGCCCAATCCAGTTGCGCTGCATCATTTTGACTGATTCGGGCCAGTCCAGGTCGTCCAGCCCGTCCAGCAGTTCATCGGCATAGTCACGTATCCTGAAGAACCACTGTCTCAATTCCCGCTGCTCCACCTCTGTTGAACAGCGCCAGCATCTGTTATTGATGACCTGTTCATTAGCAAGCACTGTACCACAGTCGGGACACCAGTTTATCAGTGCGTTCTCACGGTATGTTAGCCCTTTTTCGTAAAATTTCAGGAATGTCCACTGGTTCCATTTATAGTAATCCACATCAAGGCTCTGTATCTGCCGTGACCAGTCATAGGACAGTCCCATCTCCTTTTGCTGGGCCTTGATGGATTCTATGTTACTGCGGGTCCAGGTTTCAGGGTCTACTTTTTGCTTGATGGCTGCATTTTCGGCTGGCAGCCCGAAAGCGTCATAGCCCATAGGGTAGAGCACATTGAAGCCCTGCATCCTCTTATGCCTGGCTATGCTGTCGCCGATGGCATAATTGCGCAGGTGTCCCATATGCAGTGCTGCCGATGGGTATGGGTACATTTCCAGGCAATAGTACTTTGGTTTTGAGGTGTCCTCGGTGACCTTGAAAACTTCAGATTCTTCCCAGCGTTTTTGCCATTTCGGCTCGATTTGATTGGGATTATAATTGTGATTCATAGATTCTTGCTCCATGGATGAGGGATAATGATGTGATAATTACATTATTTTGCATTTGCTGATGTGTAACGACTCATAGTGTGGCGAAATTATATAAAAGTTAAGCAACTAAATCATTTTTAAGTAATGACTTTAGTCTGTAGATTATGTTAAAAATCATCCTTTGCAATCGTATTTACCAAACGTACGACAGGTTATGATTGATAAATGAGACAATTGAATTCATAATGATGACACAATACCAAAATCCAAATAAACAGTGAATAGATTAGATGCTGATACGACTACAAATCTGTGTAAATCAGTGAAATCTGTGTCTTATTATATTTTCAGACACTGATTTACACCAATTAACACTGATTTTACCTAAAGTCGGTATCAACAAAATAACTGATTTTTGGAACAGTACCCATGATGAAAAATCATATATATTATTGCAAATGATAATTTACTTAGCTATTAAACATTAATGTCATGATACATTGAAGGTTGTTAACAATGGTTTCAGAATGCAAAATTTGTCATACGCCACTTGGTGAAAAGCATCCACAGTTAAATGAAAGGTGTATAGATTGTTTTGCAGATGAATGGGGAGACCTCGTTGAAGAGTCACCAATGGCAAGTCCTTCCCTGCTTTATACTTCTCACGAAATCCAGCATTGTGACTAATCTATTAGTAAGATCACTACATGTATGCCCAGTACAATTTTATTCTAAATTGGCAAACGAGACATTTCTATTAAGAGAACTCAATCCTCATTTATAATAATGTGCAGATCTTTCAGCATTGGATGGTTGTCCACTTAATATCTCCCATATTCTTTCGGGTGTTCCTTTAATTTTTAGAAAACTACCATAATTCTGTACCTCTAACCCATTTTTCCTTAAAAGTTCTGTATAATAATCCATTCCATCTAAATTTATAGAAGAATCATGCGGTTTTCTATCCCAATATTCAGCTTTTGTAGCTGTAAGTTCAAATATTCCTGTTTTTTTATTATATCCACTCATCTTTAAAACCTCTTTATTCTTTCCGCATTCTTTAATACAAACTTTGCAAGCTCGCAATAATTATTATTATGTTCACAATTGCCTTCTGGATAAAGATCTGTATATTTAATATTTTTAAGTTGTTTTATTCCTTCTTCATTTAATTACATAATTATTTTATTGTTTTCTCCCCCACATTATTGAAAGTAATGCCTTAATTGATACCCCCAATTTAGAAACTGACGCACAACTACCTTCAGTAATAATTCCACCAACTTTTTTTCATCATTTTAATTGAATTAAAATTTTGACATTGGCTTTGTGATTTAAAAATATATCCACAGTTAATTATAATTAGAATTAAGATTAATGAAATCGCAGGACAGTGCATTTATGAATCATCACCAAGGAAGACTTAACAAACCTATCCGCCATGCTGACATTACCCATGATATGTCCGTAGACGAACTGGTCAACCAGCTGAGCGGCTGTGCCTTCGGTGCAGGCCGGCTGGCCGAGGCAGTTGATATCTACACGGCCATGCTCGAGGATAGTGAATGCACCAAATTCTTCGGCCTTGCCGGTGCCATGGTGCCCGCAGGTATGCGCAATATCGTCAGCAGCTTAATCAGGGACGGCCATATCGACGTGCTGGTAACAACCGGCGCCAATATGGTGCATGACATTATCGAGAGCCTGGGACTGCACCACTTCAAGGGGTCTGACCTCGTGGACGATATCCAGTTGAAACATGACCAGGTGAACAGGATATATGACGTGTTCCTGCCTGAGGAGCATTTCACAAATGTGGAAGAGTTCCTGCAGTCAGCATATTCAGAACTGGAAGGCCAGACAGTCTCTATAAGGGAACTGTTTACCCACATCGGTAGCAAGCTGGAAAATGAAGATTCTATATTAAAATGCGCCTACGACGCCGAAATTCCAATCTACTGCCCGGCTGTGCAGGATTCCATCGTGGGCCTGCAGGCCTGGCTTTTCAAGCAGACCGGGAAATTGGTAGTGGACGCCTTTGCAGATATGCGGGAGTTCATGGATATATGCTATGATGCAAAGCGGGCCGGTGCGGTGCTGATAGGCGGCGGCGTGCCCAAGAACTATATCCTGCAAAGCATGCTGGTCACGCCCAAGGATTTTGATTATGCCATCCAGTTGACTACTGACCGGCCGGATTCAGGTGGACTAAGCGGTGCCACCCTGGATGAGGCCCAGTCCTGGGGCAAGGTTGGGGAGGATGCAAAGGCCATGACAGTGTACGGTGATGCTACTATTACGCTGCCCATTATGGTGGCCGCCGCCATGAGCAGGCTTGGAGGAAGGGATACTAAATGATAATGGATAAACGATTGATACTGGCCATGGACGTGACAGACAGGGAGGCTGCCATTGACATTACAGGGAAATGTGCGCCATATCTGGATGCAGTGAAAGTAGGGTATCCACTGGTGCTGGCAGCAGGTGTGGATATCATCAGTGACCTGGCCCGGTTCGCTCCTGTGATTGCCGATTTCAAGGTTGCAGACATTCCAAATACCGACCGCCTGATACTTCAGCAGGCATACCGGGCAGGGGCTTACGGAGTGATTGTTCATGCTTTCACGGGACGGGACAGCCTTGAGGCGTGTGTTGCAGAGTCTTTAATATGGAACCGTGATGTGTTTGCAGTAACTGAGATGAGCCACCCCGGGGCAACTGATTTCATGGTTAAACCTGCCGAAGATATGGCCCGGATGGCTGCTGATTGCGGTGTTACGGGTGTTGTGGCACCTGCCACCCGGCCCGAACGTGTAAAGCAGATACGGGATGTGGTGGGCGACCTTTTGATTATCTCGCCAGGTGTGGGCGCACAGGGCGGCAGTGCCGGTGATACCATAAAGGCCGGGGCCGATTACGTGATTGTGGGCCGGAGCATCTACCAGTCCGATGACCCGGCTGCGGCCGCAAAGCAGATAGCAGATGAGATATCATCTGTTCTATAAGCGTTCTGTAAGTGTTTTGTAGAACCATGTGTCAATGATGAAAAAAACCTTTACTGAACTGATGAAGAACCCTATGAGTACTGAGATACATGGTTTGTTATTTTTGAATATGTAATGTCAAGGCTGTTTTTCCGACCGTGACCGAACCAGCCTGAATACATCCCCCAGGCCCAGGTTGCGCTCATCCAGCACCTCCAACCCTGCCTTCTTGATATTCTCCACTGTCCTGCGGTTGATATTGACACCCATAATAAATGTTGAAATTGGATTTAACACATCTTCAATAAAAGCAACCAGGGCATTACTGCTTCGCATATGTTCCAGGTTTATGACACTGCCCCCAGGTTTACACACCCGCCCCATCTCTTTTAGTGCATCAATTGGTTCCGGCAACGAGCACAGCACAAAGGTGGTCAGCACATTATCGAAACTATCATCCCTGAACGCCAGGTGTTCCCCGTCCATCACCAGCAGCGACACATTATCCATACCCTGCGACTTTTTCTTTGCATGCTCCAACATCTTCGGGCTGATATCAACCCCAACTACATTACAGTCCCCTGGATAATATTTCAGGTTCTTACCTGTACCCACCCCCATATCCAGTACCCTGCCGTCCATATCAGACAGCACCATCCGCCGCCATTTACCGAATTTCAGGAACTCGACAGCCGATTCCATCAGGTCATATACATACGAGATGCGGTTGTATTTTGTAATTATTGACATGTTCCCAGAAGAGTATATCTACCCGGTTCATTATAATTATGTC
>DAOWEE010000228.1 GCA_030638625.1 Methanosarcinales archaeon | reverse complement strand
ATATCGTTCATCATGTCGCACAGACTTGGGTTCACGTATGAGGAAAGCACTACTCTTGCATTCACTGCTGCCAGCAATAACTTCGAACTGGCCATTGCAGTGGCGATAGCGGTGTTCGGGATTGGGTCCGGTGAGGCTTTTGCGGCCGTGGTAGGTCCGCTAATTGAGGTGCCGGTGATGCTTGGGCTGGTGCATGTGGCCAGGAGGTTAAGCGTGGTTTGGTTTGACAAGGACGGGCGCCCGCTAAGCAGGAAGAGCAGTTCAAGTTAGGGAAGATAAGGGGCTGTGAGGAATGCCAGTTGAATAACACCAGTCATGAGAATGAAAAGTTATTGGTATGTCAGGCAAATATTACAAACAACTGAAGTGGACCGGAATATTATGACCCGGATAATAATTAATGAAACGCGTTGCAATGGTTGCGGTGATTGTGTGGGAGTGTGCAAGAGCCGGAGCTTGGAAATCCGGAATGGTATATGCATTGCAACCCGGCCGAATGAGTGTAAATTATGTATGCTGTGTAAGGTAACCTGTCCCAATGGGGCTATTGAGATTGAGGTTTGAACTTATGGACAAAGAGAAAGGATGCAGTTGTTTCAATACTGTCCTGGTCGACCATGCCCTAAAGAAAAAGAAGAGCAGCCTGCACAATGCCACCTGCCCGGTGTGCCATAAGACATTTACCACAAACCGGGTGGGTGATGTGGTGATATGTTTCGAGTGCCAGAAAGGTCTCAAGCATAAGGTCGAGGTGCTGGGAATAGGAGGAAAGCAGTACCATGACACCCTGAATGTGGCAGTGCAGGCTGTGTTGGGAACTGAGTTCAGGGTCATACCTGTAACAGATATGGAGACTATAATGACCTATGGGGTGGCAGTTACTCCCGCTGTGGTGGTTGACGGCAAGGTGATGTGTGAAGGCAATGTGCCTGAATATGATGAGATCTGTGAGTGGATAGGAAAACAGAGTGATACAAAATGAAGATTGAGATACTTGGAGCCGGCTGTGCAAAATGTAAAAAGGTCACTGATAATGTAAAGCGTGCGGTGGATGAGTTGGGGCTGGATATTGAGGTGGAGAAGGTCGAGGATATCAACCGGATATTAGAATATGGTATTATGATAACGCCAGGGGTTGTAATTGACGGTGAAGTGAAGGTTGCGGGTAAAATCCCTGATGTCAAAAAGATAAAACAATGGATAACCGGATAACTGGATTATCGAATAACTGATTAACCGGATAACTCAAGGCATCTTCACGCAGTCAGCATTTCAGTGCATTTATCCCCATTTATCCAGTGCGGCTTTCAATTCACTGTGGGTCTTTGCATATTCCTCAAGGGATATGCCATCAAGTGATGCATCAACTGCCTGCCTGCATGCCGCAGCACCTGCTGCTGTCCCATTTGGATGTGCATGTATCCCGCCGCCGAATTGCATGACAACATCTTTGCCGAAGATATTTGTCAATTCTGGCACCATTGTGGGTTCCAGTCCGCCTGAAGCAACAGGGAACACAGGCTTAATCCTGCCCCAGTCCTGTTCCAGCATGTGCAAATCATGGTTCACAGGAACATGTTCCATCACGCATTCATCCCTCAGGGCCAGCACTTCGTCCCTTTCCCCGTGCATCTTTCCTACTACGGTACCTATATGCAGCTGGTCAAGTCCGATCAGGCGAATCAGTTTTGCTATCACCAGCATACTGACACCGTGCCTGGGGTTCCGGGTGAGGGCAGAATGCATGCAGCGGTGGGCATGTAGTGCCAGATTCAGGTCTTCATTTTTCTCTCTTAGGGACTGGAGTGCGCCCCACCCGACAGTAATAATATCGACCATGGCATATTCGCCGCCAAGGTCCTTGATAATCTCAGCTCTTTTAAGCATCTCCTCACAGGTGGGTGCGGTGATGTTGCACATATACATCTTGCGCTCACCGGTTTCGGCCTCTGCCTTATCCCTCAGTTTCAATGTGAGTTCAGCCCTCTTACTGAAACGGTTGAACTTCTGGTCAGTCAGGTTCTCATCGTCCTTCACAACATCGCAACCACCTGCAAATGCATTATATGCCACCTCTGCATGTTGTTCGGATGTAAGTCCAACCTTAGGTTTGACAATGGTACCTACCAGTGGTCTGTCAGTCACTCCCAGCAGGTCCTTGACACCCTGCATCCCGTATTTCGGTCCATGGAAAGCCTGGATGACATCTTCTGGAAAAGTAATATCCATGAGGCGAAGATTATCCAGTATACTCATACTGAATATGTTCCCTGCTATGGCACTCAGTATCTGCGGGACAGAATTTATCTCAAACAGGTCCTGTGTGTACGCAACCCTTACAGTTTGCTGTTTTTCATCAGTAAATATAACATGGGGTTTGAGCTCTTCGGCCAACTGTGGACTTAGTGTTGAAATGTCAGTCCATGTGTCAATGGAACTCTCACCTGCGATGTGTGTGCAGACTTCTTCAAAGCCCACGCCCTGTGCAGGTTCGATATGATATTCGCAGACAAAATCCTTTTTAGTAGGTTTATAATCCAGGTCGATGTAATCTTTTAACATAAAATCTGCTCCCAATAATGATAATGTTAATATGATATCTGTTAATGCATGGCCTTTAAAATAAGGTTTTTGAATCCTGCAATACCTGCTCAGCCATTTCTTTTCTATGGACAGCCAGCTTCGCTTCCAGTTCCTTATCCCCGGTGGCAATTATCTGGGCAGCCAGTATGCCGGCATTCTCGCCCCGTCCTATCCCTACACATGCAACCGGGATGCCCGCGGGCATCTGGGCAATGGATAGGAGTGCATCCATCCCGTCTAATGCAGCTTTTACCGGGACGCCTATAACCGGTCTTATTGTGTGGGATGCCACCACGCCTGGAAGGTGGGCAGCCAGTCCTGCAATGGCGATAAAGACCTGTACACCGGACTCATGAGCGTTGTTAATTATTTCAACTACCCTTGCAGGTGCCCTGTGCGCCGATGCCACATTGACTTCATATTTGATGTTGAACCTATCAAGTATTTCAATTGCCTTCTTTGCAATTTCCTTATCTGATTTGCTGCCAAGTATTATTGATACATCGGTCATTGATATGCCTCACATATATGTTTACTATAATGCGTGATAATTATTTAAACATTAACCGGTTTATTATGGACTTGTGGATTAAGGCAGGATTTTTATTGGAAAGCATAGGAAACTACAATGGAAAACACATCAGAAAGTTCATTAAACGAACTGGTAAAATGGGTTATCAGTGTTGACAGGCGGCTTGTGTTAATGGAAACTATGAAGGGACATACTGTGGCCAGGGCTTCCGACATCGCCCATGAGACCAGCAGGTCCACGCAGAATATCAGCCGCGCCCTTAGGGAACTTGAAGATAAAGAATTAATTGATTGTTTGACTCCTGAGAAGACAACGTGGAAAAAGTATGTGTTAACTGATAGAGGAAAGGAAATCCTGGACATTCTGGAAGAAAAATATTTGT
>DAOWEE010000179.1 GCA_030638625.1 Methanosarcinales archaeon | reverse complement strand
CATCTGGTCTTCCATCATGGCCGAACGCTGTCCTTCAAGTTTCTTCAATTTAGCCTGGTTATCTGCCACCTGGGCTTCCCTGAACTCCTGCTGGAAATGCTTCATCTGGTCCTGTACCCGCCGCATCAGTTCCCAGTCCATGGTATATTTCTGTATCAGTGAAGCGTACAGGCCGGTAATAGCAGCCATAACAAACAGCATAATATGGAACGGCAACATCTCAGGCAGGGGCCCAAGCATAATCTCAACCGCTTGCCCTACCTGTACCCTGAAACTCTCCCCTAATATGATGATTCCGAACATAAGCCCGAAACCAAGGGCCAATGCGCCCCTATCCAGTGTTTGTTTCCAGTTTGTGTTCGACATATTAAAGTCCTGTTACAAATTCTACTCTATTACGCTGCTAATCTTATTAAAGATATCATCAACACTGCCAGTACCGTTCACGGGCCTTAACAGTCCTTTCTCGCCATAATAATCAATAAGGGGATATGTTTGGCCATAATAATAGACCAGTCGGGTCTTAATAGCATTCTCGGCATCATCATCCCTCTGGTACAGTTCCCCCCCACAATGGTCACATTTCCCTTCCACTTCAGGAGGACTAAAAATGACATGATAACTGGCACCGCAACGACACATCCTTCTGCCAGCCAGTCTTTTTACCAATACCTCATCAGGTACTTCGATATCAATCACTGCATCCAGTTTCTTACCTATCTGGTCCATGATGTCCCACAATGCCTCAGCCTGGGGAATAGTACGGGGAAATCCATCAAGCAGTAACCCTTTGTCAGTATCCGGTTCTGATAGCCTATCTTTGACAATCCCTATTAATACACTATCTGGAACCAGTGCCCCCCGGTCCATGAATTTCTTTGCCTCAAGACCAAGTTGGGTACCTCTTTCGAGGTTGTCCCGCAAAATATCACCTGTGGATATATGCGGGATATTGTATAGCTGGGATATCTTCATTGCCTGGGTGCCCTTTCCTGCCCCAGGCGCACCCAGCAATACAATATTAACCATTGTTTCAATTGCCTCCAAGGAATTGTCTCATCATTGGATGCATTTCCATCATCTGTTCAGACGCCAGGTCCTCATACAACCGGTATACAATACTTACAGCAAGCAACAGACCAGTTCCGCCTGCGCCTCCCAGCGTGCCCAATAGACTTGCCACCAGTGTCAACAGACCAATGAAGGCACCGCCGATAATGGTAACTCTCGGGATATAACGGTTCATCACACGCTCAATACTATCAACGTTCCGCCTGAATCCGGGTATCTGCATACCTGAATCATGTATCTTATGAGCCGTATTCTTGGCGTTCATACCAGTGGTTTCCACCCAGAACAACGCAAATATAATTCCACCAAAGATTAACATGGCAGCATCAGCAAACACATGCACACCTATCTGCCAGGTAGCCGGCACATCCACAGGTACAAAACCTGTAGTGTTTGCATACTGGGTATTGATGTCAGCAAAATTCTGTTTCACCAGACTGGGAATCCAGTCCCTTGGACTGTTTAGCGGCGCTAGGTAATACATCAGGCCGCTAGTTGCCGTACTGCCCCTAAACTCGCCAAATATCGTAATTCCCTTATTGAACAGCAGCAGACCTACCATCTGGATATTAGCCTGCAATGCCCGCACCAGGATCATGGGAAGTACACTGGCATATATTAGCTTGACTGGAAAACGGCCTCTTGCACCCCTCACTGCACTATGCGCTAATGGAATCTCGATACGGGTAGATTCCACGTACACTACCATCAGGAATATCAGTACCGTACTGATCAATGCCAGTATGCCGCCGTCAATGAATACATTCTGGAATGCATTGTCTGCAAACAAGTTGCCCAACCCCACATCAGTAGTGAAAAACAACCATTTTGGTAGCAGCCCTACCGGAGCACTGCCAGGTCCGCCCGGACGGGTGATACTGAACAAGCCCGTTACAATCGACTGGGCCACACCTGCTACAATGAACAGACCTACACCCGAGCCAATACCCCATTTGGATACCACCTCATCCATGAACAGCACCAGGGTGCCGCCAATGAATATCTGGACAAATATAATCAATATGACTAAATCTATTCCACCTGCCGGTGAAAGATTAAAATCCGCTGATAACATGGTTGCCAGACCGATATCCGGAAGGATATAACCCCCCAATATCTGTGGCAAAGATTCCAGCACTATCATAACAAACACCAGCAATTTCTGGGCGCCCTGGAAGATAGCCTGATCCTGCGGGTCACTCATGTCCATCTTGATGACATCCGCACCCACCAGCAACTGCAACACGATAGAAGCAGTAACAATTGGGCCTATACCCAATAGCATGAGCGAGCCTGAGGCCCCGGCAAAGAATGCCCTGTACTGTTCAAACAAATCGATCGACTCTGCGGACATGCCGAAAAGAGGAATATTGGAAAGGGCAAAATAGAGTAACAGTATACCTATGGTCCAGCCCAGTTTCTTCTTAAAATGCACATGACCTTCCGGTCTTGACACTGCTGGCAGTCTTTTTAAAAATGGTTCGATAGTATCCTTGAAGGTCATCTGATGCACCTGTGTAATATTAGAATAATTGAATAGTAAAACAATAATTTATAATTATTGTTTTCTATTCCGATTTTACATTTCAGTCGTTTAATTCAACGTCCGGTTCCAAAAGCTCTTCCGATTCTGGAAGTGGTTCCATCTCTGACGGTACATGCTCTACAACACTGCCTCCGGCTTCTTCTACCTTGGACTTCGCCTTCTCGCTGCATTGTGAAACAGTCAGCACCATGGATTTAGTTACCATGCCGCCTCCCAGTACCTTATCAATGTCCAGTTCTGCCAGGTTCATATGGTACACGTCGCCTTCCTTTTGCGCCTGACCATCTAATACCAACTGTTCAGCCAGTTCATCCAGTTCACCCACATTCACTATGGGTGTATAAGATAACATCTTCTGTGGGCGTTTGAACCCGTGTTTCCCATAGGCAAGGCCATTGAGGTAGTTGCGTACAAAATGGTGTTTACATCCACCTGCTTTGCCATGACCACCACGGCTGCCACCGCCTCGCCGGTTCTTGTGAGTGCCGCCTCCGCATGTCCGTGAACCTCTGAATTTGGTTACATTCTTTTTCATGTGAATCACCTCATCTTGTGAAGTAAGGCATTAATGTCATCGCCATGATAACCCAATACTCCGCCTTCAGCCACAGTCTTCTTTATACCCTTGTGTCCTTTTCTGGGAGGGTGAAGTCTGAACAGCGGTTTGAGCTGGGGCACATCTTTCATGGAAATATCGCCTGCATGGATAGCCTGTGCCAGTGCATCAATACCATCAAATGAGGTATGCTCTTTCACATACTCGTCGGTCAACCTGACACCGCCCTTTAATTCGCCTCTTTTATGCATCAACTGGGCCAGGGCTTCAGGGGTAATATTACCCCATGCCACATAATCCTTCACTTTCTGGATCATACCCTTATTCTGGGGATTCTCATTCAGAACAATGCAATGATTTACTTTGTTCAACCTGAGCATCTTAAGAGTATCCCTTATCTCGGGCCTGGTATTGACCGTACTTCTAAGTCGCACCACAGTGTACATTACTTTACCCCCGTGGTACGTATTACTGCAGTTCTTTTCAGTGCTTCGTAGGTAGCCTTGGCAAAGTTTAGGGTAGTTCTGGTCTGACCCTCGGTCCTGGTCCAGACATCCTTTATACCTGCCAGCTGCATAACTGTCTTTGCAGTCTTTCCTGCAGCAAGTCCTAAGCCACGTGGAGCTGGTTTCAATATAACCTTAACACTGCCCACTTTACCCACGACCTCGAAAGGAACAGTATGCTCAGTCCCGCAAACACATTCCCATGAACCGCAGCCTCTCTTCACGCCGGAGATGTTAATCTTGGCAATGTCGATAGCTTTCCTGATAGCGGGACCGACCTGTGCATCCTTGCCCTGGCCCATTCCGATAAAACCATCTTCATTACCCACAGCCACTACGGCTCTGAACTTCACCCGGCGACCAGAGTCAGTCATTCTCTGGACCATGTTAATGTCCAGCACTTCTTCCTTCAGTTCAGGAAGCAATGCATCCACTATCTGTGGTTCCCTGATAGGAAGTCCTGATTGCAAAGCCTCATCCATTGAGGTCACCTGGCCTTCCTTTACTAACGTTCCCAGCCTTGTCCTGGGAATCCATTCTTTCTCATAACCATATGCCATTGTTTAATCCTCCCCGAATTCATCATTGATTTTTGCCAGGGTCTCATCGAACATGGCAGGGATATCTGTGCCCGTATATTCCTTTATCTCTTCGCCCCTTATTCTGGGTTCACCAGGGAATATCCCGGGGTCATGGGGTACATCCAGGCCAGAATCCACAATGCCTTTCAGAGCAGCATATATCCGGCTGCCTTTGGATGAAACCTGAAGTCCCATATCCAGCACTGCCATCTCATATCCAGCCTGTTGAACTTTATAACCAAAAAGCAGACCTGTAAGGTATGCTGATGGTGTATTGCCTGTAGGCGCGGTATAACCGTACCTGCCGAGTTCAGTGGAATCAGCATGAACTAAAGTCTGGTCACCTTCAGGTTTTGGTATTACCAGCTGGAGCCGCATATGTTTCAAGCTCCTGCGTGCCACTACCCGTGCCTGTTTGGACACCAGCAATTTGAGCCGCTGATGATAATCGGTCCTTCCTTCTCTTCTACGTCTGAATGCTACTTTGTATCTAGGTCCTGTTGCCATGTATCATCACACCTCCTTGTGTTCAATGGATTCGATATGCGCTTCCATATGTGCCACGTTCCTGTACACGCCACCTTTGGCCTTACGGCGCATGGTACAGTAAGCCGACTTATCCAGCGTACCGTCACTTTTCAGTTCACGCAACTTTCTCCTAAGGGCACGTATCTTCTTAATCCACTGCTGTTTTCTGGGGTTGCGGGCACCTTTAGCCCCGCTTCTGGAACCGTGACCTTTACGATGTCCATACGCCCGTTTAGCATCCACTTTCCGGGCACGTCCCCTGGATACACCTTTCACAGGTTTGGCCTTTACCACACCGCTGGATATGAGTTCCCTCACATCATCACGGGTAATGGCATTAGCAATATCGCCTGCAGATTCAGGGTCGAACCATACTCTGTGTACACCGACCTTCAGCACACTGGCTGCAATTTTCTTCTGGTTTCTCAGGTCAGTCATTTCACTGCCCTCCTTCTTCATAAGGTGGGTTGAGTATCTTCAGTCCCAGACTCTGTGCCTTCTTCACAATATCCAGGCGCTTTCGCTGACCTACGGTCCTGGCAATACGAATAGCCTGCGTAGCAGGGTCAACATTGTCAAGGTCCTGGGCCCTGGATAACAAGACTTCCTCAAAGCCTGATGGATGCAATCCCTTGACTGCTGCAGGACTTCCGTATCCCGGTCGTGCCATCTCGCCTTTGCCAAGGATGTACTTGCGTTTCTTGTTATGTAATCCTCTGGGTTTTCTCCAGACATCCTTTAATTTCTTTTTCTTGTGCTGGTCGGTCTGGACAAAGTGAGGTTTCTTGAGTTTCTGTCTCTTCCTGACATTGAGAAGCCTCTTGGATTCAGGTTCCATCTCGAGTTCTGCGGTTGGGACGATTTCCGTCTCCTCCTCAACGCCTTCCTCAGCTTCTGCTTCCTCAACCTCTTCTTCGGCTTCTACTTCTTCGACCTCGTCAGCCTTTACTTCTCCAGCTTCTTGTCCATCGACTTCATCTATAAAATGGGATACTTCATCCAATATCTGCTCAGCCAGGGGTATGGTAATCCCTTTAACACCAGATAATTCCTCAACTGTGGCCTTGTTCAGGTCTTCAAATGAAGTATATCCTGCTTCATACAGAGCCTTAGCTTTGGATTCGCCGACCCCTTTGAGTGAAGTAAATTCTTCAATTATCGCATCTTCCATTACAATCACCTACGCTGTCGTCTTCTCCACCACATATATTCCGTCTTGGAATACCCTTGGGTCAAATCTCTTTATCTTGGTCGCTTGCTGGATATTAGCAGCAGTCTGGCCAACATGCTCAATGTTGATACCAGTGACCACTACTTCATCACCTTTGACATCCACCTTTGT
>DAOWEE010000192.1 GCA_030638625.1 Methanosarcinales archaeon | reverse complement strand
ATCCACAATCCCGCCCATATACCGAGTGACAACACAAACCCCCTCGCATCTCCCGCACCTGGCACTCCATTGTCATAAGTCCTGGTAAAGACCGACAACATTGCTTTCTGTATCAGCGATTTCCGCGTACATCCCGAAATCCCCTACAGGACTTTTCGGCATGACAACCCTGCCGCCTGATGCTTCCACCTTTTTTAGGTATTCATCGATCGACGGTACGTTAATGATAATCAATTGGGATTCTTCGGGACTATCCCTTAAGAAAAATGCCCCGTTTATAGCACCGAGTTCTAACGGTATACCATTTTCACCAGTGGCAACCGTATTTGCCAGGTGGTAATTCACCTTGCCACCGACCATGGCTTTTTCCATTCCCGCATCTATTATTTCCCAGCCAAAGATCTCCTGGTAGAACTTTTTTGCCCTGCCGATATCATTGGCAGGTAAATGAAAGTGTGCAACTTTATCCATTACGTGAAACCCCCATGTTCTGAATATCATGTCCCATAAAAGAGACTAAATGAATGTTATGAACCAGGGTCATAAATAATTAACTTATAATGAAAAAACGGGACCATTCATTGATGGACCACACATGTCCTGCATGCGGTAGCTGGATGGAGACCACCATCAGGACCAGTCCCAGGGGAGCCAGGGTCGCAACCTATTCCTGTAATGAGTGCGGGTTGTATTACAGTGCAGACGGATGACTGTAAGTCCAGCAGGTGGCCAGCATCCAATAACCTTAAATCACACAAAAATCTATCATTTAAGGGGGTTATTATGTTCCGGAAATTCCAGGTAACAGAAATAATAGACAGAACAACCAATGTTAGAAGTTACCGCTTTGACAGGCCGCATGACTTCCTTTACCTTCCAGGACAGTATGTCATTGTGCAGGTTGAGAACAACGGCAAAATGATCCAGAAGGCCTTCTCACTTTCCAGCAGTCCCACCGAAGAAGGATCTATCGAGTTCACCAAGAAGTTCACAGGGCATGAGTTCTCTGATGCATTAAAGGCCAGGGAAGTGGGAGACGAACTGGGTCTTGATGGCCCTTACGGCTCTTTTATTCTCAATGAGCAGGAGAAAAAGATTGTTATGCTGGCAGGCGGTATCGGAGTGACCCCTTTTCGGAGCATGATCAAATATTCAATGGACAGGGATCTTGACAATAACATCGTGCTCATCTGCAGCAACAAGACCGAGGAAGATATCATCTTCTTCAACGAGTTCAAAAGTATGATGAGATCCAGCAGATTATCGGTGGTCCTGACCTGCACCAGACCATCTGACCAGTGGAAAGGCATCTGCGGCAGGATCGATCGTACCATTATCAAAAAGGAGGTCCCGGATTTCTTGCAGAGGCTTTTCTATATCTGCGGCCCTCCACCAATGGTTCAGAGTATGAGAGAGCTGCTTGAAGAGATGGAGATCCCAAAGGAAAGGATCCTTTTCGAGGACTTTTTCGGGTATTGAATGCTTATGAAGAGTCCTACAATTCCAGGTCTGGTATGCATTTGCATCCTTCTCGTCACCGCTTATTCCGGATGCCTGTTCTCCACACCAGGGGATACTCTCGTTCAGACCGCAGTGGAGAATATGACAGAACCCACGACTCCTGACCACCTCCCTGATGAGACCATCCAACCATCCGTGGAGATCGAGGCCACTCAGTATCAGGGGATAAACCTCACTCCCATCAGCCAGCAGCGCACCACGGCCATATTTGGACCCCAGTATATTGATATTGAGACCTACCAGTTACAGATCGACGGTCTGGTGGAACGACCAATGAATTTCACCTACGACCAGATTATTGCTTATCCATCCACATCAAAAGTGGTAACACTGACGTGCGTGGAAGGATGGTACTTCACTGCAAAATGGACAGGCATACCCCTGGGAACTCTACTCAATGTCACGGGGATCAAAGAGAACGCCACTGCCGTCACCTTCTACGCAGTTGATGGCTATTCCACATCCCTCGATCTTGATTACATCCTGGATAATGATACCATGCTGGCATACAGGATCAATGATGTGACCCTGCCCCAGGAAAGAGGATTTCCATTCCAGCTGGTATCAGAAGGGAAATGGGGGTACAAATGGCCAAAATGGATCACCCATATAGAACTGAGGGAGACTTCGAAAAAAGGATACTGGGAGATCAGGAGATACAGTGATGAGGGAAATGTCGGCGGGAGGAGACGATAGAGAGTATCATCTGTCTGCTGCTTAAAAGTTAATTGATGTAATTTAATATTTGGGCTAAAAGTAAATGGACAAAAGACACTAACAAGTAAATAAATTATTTTCAATCGTCAAATTAAGTTATTCTCACCTCCCCCCAGTGTTGCTGTCTGGTTTACTTGATTCATGAATGATATTTCACGGTAAAGGGTTGTTTTGCAACTACTAAATAGTTGTATGCAAAGTATCATACGTATCGCACAACATTTTGTTATGTAGTTCAAGGAAAACGTTGTTTCGCAATTATTAAATAGTTGTATGCAAAGTATTATACTTATGGTACAACAATTCATCAATCGAGAATTTGAACTTGATTTTCTCAACAGGAAGTATGCTGAAAACTCCCCCCAGATGGTTGTACTCTATGGAAAAAGGAGAATTGGAAAAACCGAACTTACTAAAAAGTTCATGCAGGATAAAGAAGGGGTATACATCCTATGCACCAACGACAGCATGAAAGAGAATATCGGGGAGATGAAAGCAAAATTTCGTAAGTTGACCGGAAAAGAATATTTCTCAGATCTTGATGTTTCATCTTTTTATGATTTGTTTAAGTATCTTTCACAGGAAATGGGTGACAAAAAAGCAGTAATTACAATTGATGAATTCCCATATCTAATAGAACTAAATAGGGGTATTGTTTCTGTATTCCAGAAAATATGGGATGAACTGTT
>DAOWEE010000154.1 GCA_030638625.1 Methanosarcinales archaeon | reverse complement strand
GCCACTGCATTGAGGCTGGCAGTATCAAAACTCTGGTTGCTCTGGAGGAACTTGATATTGTGCACGTCCGTATTGTGACATACAGTACATCCAACAGAAGAGTCATGTTTTTCATATGATTCGTGGCATGACTTGCACTGTTCAGAAATATCAGAATAATTAGTAGGTGCCATGTTAGGCATAACCAAAGCATGGGAAATATCATGGCATAATGCACAGGGCGTATTTGACGCACCAAAATCATCTGTTGCATGTCCTTTGGCCTTGATAGTATCATAATTACTAGTAGCTGTGCCCGCTGCAGCTTGTGGGTTCCAGGCAGGTACTGCTGAAGCAGTAATATTCGTATTAGCGTGACATGTAACAGCACCGGCTCCGAGTGACTTGCTCGCTACATTACATGAAGGCGTGTCCGTAAGATCTGTTCGATCCCCATCCCCATAGTCATATAATATACCTACTGAGGCTCCACCAGTGGAATAATGACAGGAATAACAGTATGTCGAACCTGGAAATTGCCCTTCCCAGCCCGTTGTGGTTTGGGTATACGTAGACATGTCTGTCGTACTCTTATTCCAAATAAAACTTATGTCTGCCTTTGAATATGTCACAGTAGGAGGATTCATTTTACCAAAATGAACATCTAATGTGTCATACAATCCGGATTGGTCTTCATACATGTGTTCATATCCAATATGGCAATATGTGCATGGATCCATGGCACCATCACCATCTAATGCACTGGTATGAGTACCATGATTTTCACTCTCGCCATTGTGGCAGTTCTGATTCGTTATCAGAACCTGGTAAATTTCACTTAAGGACATGTAATTGACCGTGACATTAACCAGTAAATGGTCATCAAGTAAAACCGAACCGTCAGGGTCATTAATATTTTGATAGGCAGTGTATACACCATCACCTGCCACATCACCCAGGACAGAGCCATCATCGACGAAATTCAGGTCAGTACCAGATGTTAAAAAGTTAGGATTACTATCTACTATCTTATGGTGTGTTGTTTCGTCCCCGGTGTGGAAATGGTCGAGCCTTTGTACATCATCTATTGTGCCGCTTAATCCGGCATCTCTACCATACATGATATTTCCGTCTTCATCCAGTATAACTGCATATACATAAATGACAAGATCGTCTGTTTCTTGTTCTTTAAATATCATCAGGTTTGCGCCAGTCTTTCCCATATCGGTATACCATTCTTTGTAGACCTTCTTATCCGTGAACACAATCAACGTATCTGGCGTGCCCGCAGCCATAGCTATCGCTATCCAGTTACCAAAAACAACAAGGGCAAGGACCATAATAATTGCAAAATAAGTAAGTTTTTTGACAGTATTAATAGTCTGTCTTGCGGTACAGGACTCCGTCTCGTCCAACGTTTTTTGTTTATTACATCTATTCGTCATGTCCCTCGCCCTGTTTTTACTGTAGCGATATAATCACCACATTCTCTACATTTCACGCGTATTTGACCTGAGATTCACTGTTTTTCTCAGGTTTAGTGCCCGCCAGCAATATGCTGTGGACTCCAACTCTACTTTGGGGTTCGATTAAAATGATATCCTGAATTATTGTAGAATATACATTTGTTTACATTTAAGTTATTAATGCGTGTTTATATAAATACATTTCTAATTCAAAACATGATGTGGCGCCGTCTACTGATGCAGATTATGCCGTGGCTTGGCGGAATCGCCTGATGATGATGATGATGGACTGGTTCTGACTAATATAATTGTTGAAATCACTGGATGTTGGAACTGTGCACCTACGAACGGTCCAGTTCAAATTTCAATAACCTGGAGGTCATGCCCAATCTCAACAGGACACCCACACGCTTCTGCTACTACCTTAACCATCTCAGTTTCGAATCCCCTGGTATGAGGGTACAGGTGGGTAAGTATGATTCTCCCTACCGATGTCCCCTTTAACATCCCTGCCAGCGTGCCCGGAGTTGTATGGTTCGTGACATCAAAGGTGTCTGGAAATGAACACTCATGTATGAGCAGGTCAACGCCGTCGGATGCCTCTATTGCATCAATTATATCAACAACAGGTTCAGTGTCGCCTGAATACAACATGCTTTTTCCCCATGCCGTTACTTTGAACCCCAGCGAAGGCAGGGCATGTACCGTGCGCACACACTCCACTTCGAGCCCCTCGACCTCCAGCCACTGCCCGGGCGTGAGTTCAGTTATTGTAATCTCGGCTTTGTCCTGCATATACGGATAAGCCACCAGCAGTTCGTCCAGCCACTGCCCGGTCCCCACAGGACCCCACAGGTTCAATTTGGTAACCTCACAGAGCCAGTTGGCCTTGACCAGTGCCAGCACATCACCACAGTGGTCTAGGTGCAGGTGGGACAAAAACACATTGGTAATTTCGATATGCTTGTATCCACTTTCAAATATGCGTTGCAGCACACCACAGCCGCAATCAAAAAGCACAGGACTGCATCCTCTGTCTACTCCTGCTTCAACCATCAGCCCGGACTGCACCCTATCCTTTTGAGGTATGGCAACACCGGTTCCCAACAACGTGATCTTCATTCGTTCACCTTTTCAGGTCAGTGTGGTGGCTATCTGCTCAACCGTATCCACCAGCAGGTCAACTTCTTCAGGCAGGTTGTATGCACCAAAGGATGCCCTGACCGTGCCCTCAACTTTTAGCAACTTGATGCTGGG
>DAOWEE010000206.1 GCA_030638625.1 Methanosarcinales archaeon | reverse complement strand
CTTTCTTTAGTTCCTTCCATTCCAGAGGTGTGGACACTGTGGCTTTTGGTTCTGCCCGCAAGCTATAGGGTGCTATCATGGTCTTACCTTTGATATTCTGCATAAAATCTATGAAGACCGTCCCCCGGTTCCTGGACTGGGTGAACTCGGAGACAACTATATCTGATTCCCTGGCCAGATGCTTGCCGAATTCATGAACGAATTCCCTGGTCTGTTTGAAATTGTAATCGCCAGTGATGGGCAGGACTATGTGTAGTCCTTTCTTGCCTGAGGTCTTGATAAATGACGTGAACTGAAAATCATCCAGTTTTTCTTTGAGTATCAGGGCTACCTCCACTGCATCATCAAATCCAGCTGGGGGTTCCGGGTCTATATCAAAATAGACCAGGTCAGGTGTATCGTAGGCATCAATGGTTGAAAGAGGGATGTTGATCTCAATAGCTGCCAGATTTGCCATAAAGAGGAGAGTATCCAGTTCATTGCATACGATGTAGTTCAGTTCCCGCTGTGCTGACTTTGAATAGGTGTTGTAGGTCTCCACCCATGACGGTAAGCCTGATGGTGAGTCTTTTTCATAAAATCCCTCATTTTGTATTCCGTTGGGAAATCTGTTCAGGACAACAGCCCTGTTTTTTAAGAAATCCAGCATGATGGGAGCGACCCTGATGTAATACTCTATGAGTTGGGATTTTATCAATCCCAATTCTGGATACAGTACCTTCTCCAGATTCGTGAAGGATACCTTTGTGAGAGGTTCCATAAGTAGTGAATTAGCCGAAGAAGTATTAAATCCCTCTTCAACTTTCCCCCGCCCCTATCGCCTTCATTCTGCCTGGGTCCCCATCCCGATCTGCTCCGCCTGCCCTTGTGGTGAGGGGGCAGGCAGGCGCTTTTCGTTTCTTCCTGCGGGCTTTTGGTGCGAAGTGGAGATGGGTGCTTTGGTGGGTGGTTGGAGGTGGGGGGCTCCGCCAAGGCTATAAAAATAAAAAATTAGACAATTAAAATATGAAAAAAAGGTGAATTTCATCGAATCAATATTTCCGGTAGATTTTGCTTCGGTGACCAGTTTCAATCACTATGATCAACAGACAATCATCAATAATGTCCAATATTACCCGATATTCACCAACGCGGTGAGTGTAGAGTGAATGACTTTTTGTCCCTTTTATCTTTTTTACATAAGAATATGGGTCATTTTTAATATCATGAATCGATAGAATTATACTCTGTGCAACATCCAGGGGGAGCTTTTTAAGATCCTTTTTCCCTTTAGATGTATACTTGACCTTATAGCTCATGACAGGTCAAACTCTTTTAAAATTTCTTCTTCGGTGTGCAGTCGCCCCTGTTTGATATCTTCCAGTGCTTCTTCTATGCCATTTATCGCTTCGTTGCTGAGTGATTCTTCATCAATCGCCATATTTGCCAATCTCTTCACAACGGAGCTATATGATTCACGAGGATAATGTTTTAGAGATGTCAACATATCCTTAACTTTAGGATCCAGGCAGATTGTTGTTGTGGCATTCATATAGTTGCATATAGGATGTTATATATTAAATATATATTGCTATATGTAGTCTTTGACAATCCCTTCTTCAGCTCCCCGCCGCCCATTATCGCCTTCACTCCTGTATGGGTGCCCTCTAGATTTGCTCTGCCTGCCCTTGTGGTGTGGGGGCCAGCAGGCGCTTTTCGATTATTCCTGCGGGCTTTGGGTGCGAATTGGGGATTGATGCTTGGGTGGGTGGTTGCAGGTGGGGGGCTATTATAATTACATGAAAGGAAATAAGTTATTTATGCTGTATGAATGATTATTAAGAACTATTATGAATACTTCGATTAAAGAACACTGGAATGAAATTTATACGTATCTGGATGTGGATGAGTTAACCTGGTATGAAGAAATTCCTGAAGCTTCCATATCGTTATTATCTAAATGCCACATTAATAAAAATGAATCCGTATTAGATGTAGGGGCCGGTGAATCCACATTTATTGATTATCTTGTTAACCAGGAATTTAAAAATATCATTGCTATCGACGTAAGTGAAATAGCTCTGAACAAATTAAAAGAACGATTAGGTAAAGAAAAAGCCTCTTTAGTAAGATGGATAGTAGATGATATTACTCAGCCTGTTCAAATCCAAGGTCTAAGTGATATTGCTGTGTGGCATGATAGAGCAGTATTACATTTCTTATTAGATGAAAAACAACAGCATGCATATTTATCAACTCTAAAGAAAGTGGTGAAAAAAGATGGTTATGTTATTATTGCTACATTTTCGCTTAAGGGTGCAAAGAAATGTAGTGGTTTGGACGTAAAAAATTATGACCAGAACATGCTGGCAAAATTCTTGGGAGAGGATTTTAACCTGCTTGAATTTTTTGATTATACACATTATATGCCTTCTGGTGAGCCAAGACCATACATATATACATTATTTCAAAAAATTAAGTGATAGGTGTGTATCTGCGGTTAATATTAATTCCAGCCCCCATTCTTTCCCCAGCTATCCTGCCGCCTTCTCTCGCCTCCACTCCGGCCAGGTGGCCGTCCCAATTTGCTTTGCCCGCCACAATATTATTGCTGACAGTCTCTTAATGAGGCCCATCGCATCAAAGGCATTATTGCATTTCTCAGTTCTATTCCGTGTTTAGTAAGAGAGTACTCCACTCTAGGAGGTACTTCAGCGAATAATTCTTTTTTGATAAGGCTTGCATTCTCCAGTTCTTTCAATCTATCGGATAATGTTTTTGAACTTATCTCACCAAGCTTTTTTTCAATTTCGTTATAGCGTAATTTCTGGTTATTCCCAATCGCACTGATAATCAATAAAGCCCATTTTTTACTGAGGATACCCATGATACCCTCAATTGAACAAAAACAGATATCGTCCTTATCTATGGCACATTCTTTGCTTTTCTTTTGCATAGTAACTTCCTTTTTTAACAGTAATTGTTTAACTTGAAACTTGACAGTTTAAATACTTTACTAACTAAAGTAACTGTAAAGAATGAAGGAGGTGAAATGATGTGTATGGAATGTATTTCCTTAGATAAAAATCATGAAAAGCAATTGCATGATTTTACAGAAACCCAAAAAAAAGAGAACGATAACGAAGATTACGAACGAATCTGAAAAAGTATAATATCTTCTCCTGCCGCCCATATCGCCTCCACTCTTCCCGGGTGCTGTCCTGATCGGCTCCACTTGCCCTGGTAGTGTGGGGGGCAGGTAGGTGCTTTTAATATTGTAGTATCCCCGTCTGCATTAATATACATATCAGATACAGGTTACGAGAACATTCGCGTGAACTGCAGGGTAAAAATCGATGCACCAAGAGATAAATTTAAGAACTGTGTGACTATGTTCAGGAGACATCAACTGTACTGGACATCATTAGCAATAAAGTACCTGTTGAAGTGATATTGGAATAATAAAGAAGCAGTACCAACAGTAATTTTAGGACAACATCTTTTCATGTGGGATTATTGACTTACCTGTCATAGGTAAGCCATCCCATTTTATTATATTTGATGTTATTCTTCCTTGACTGCCGCTTTAATCTCTTTTTGCATTTTAGGATCGTTTAATTGTTCATCAGTATAACCATGTTTTTCTTTGGCGTGCTTTACAGCAACTTCCATCATTTCATCCATGGTCTTCCCTTGAGCAACAAAAGGGCAGTCTATTCCAGTATCTTTACAAGCTAAATTATATGTCAAATTACTAACCTCCCGTTTTGACAATATGATATTCTTTTTATTTAAAGGTGCCTTGAAATAATTAAATATTTTAAAAAGAGACTCGTGTCCAGTTTAATCAGGTATTCCTGATGGCCCGGTTGCTGTCATTGTACAACTGGTTCAGATTTACGGCAATGCCGGTGCAAATTGTTCATAAAAAGCTATAAATGCCCCTTCCCAATCTGCTCTGCTTGCCCCTGTGGTGTGGAGGGCTGCTAATTATTACTCAATCTCTGCTCCCATCCCTTCTCTGCGCCCTCTGCTCCTCTGTGGTGAGTTCTCCACATTCCATCAAAACACCTTACATGCACTTCGCCACCCCCCTCCTATTCGTCAGCTTTTTCAGAGTATCAGAAAGCGCTTTGGGACTTATCCTATTCAAATTGTCGATATCAGGAAGACACCATCCTGAAATCATATTTTCAATCGTTCCACAACCTCGCCGTTCTCTATGTGCGAATCCATTATTTCTTCCACATCACCAGAAGTGACCTTGCCATACCAGACCCCCTCAGGGTAAACAAGGACTATTGGCCCTTCTTCACAATTTGCAAAGCATCCGGTATTTGATAACATAACTTCATCCTCCAATTCCCTGTCCTCTATCTCTTCCATGAAGTTGGCCAGTACCTGAACCGAATCCTTCTTCAAGCAAACTCCCTGCTGCTGTCCATTTATTCTCGAACTTGAACAAACAAATATGTGGTGTTTTGGTTTATTCATTATTAATTACCTCTTATAATATTTTAGTATCAATCGACACTATATATTCAAATGTTATAGGCAGTCTCTCCATGGCATGTCTTGTCAAGCCCAATATTTTCTTCACTCTCACTGACCTTGAGCCCCATCGTCCTCTCAAGCACAAATCCAATCAGGATAGTGGACACACTTGCATATATTATCACAACAATCACTCCTTCAAGCTGGAGCAAGAACTGTTGTGAATTGCCATACAGAAGACCTGTAGCCCCAACGCTTGCAAACACTCCTGTTAATAGCGCGCCAGTAATCCCGCCAGCACCGTGAACCCCGAAGACATCAAGTGAATCATCGTATCCCAGCTTACCTTTGAGCATCACGGCCCAATAGCATACAATTCCTGCAATGAGCCCGATCAATATCGCTGCCATCGGAGTGACAAAACCTGCACCGGGCGTGATTCCAACAAGCCCTGCAACAATTCCGGTTGCAAATCCAAGTGCGGTAGGTTTTCCGGTATGATACCATTCTGCCACCATCCACGCCAGTCCTGCAGCTGCAGGTGCAATGAATGTAGACATAAATGCAAGTCCTGCAATCTCATCAGCAGCAAGGGCCGACCCTGCATTGAACCCGAACCAACCAAACCATAAAAGCCCTGCACCAAGTAGTGTCAGGGTAACATTATGCGGCTTAATGGCATCGATACCATACCCCTTCCTTTTGCCGAGATATACCAAAAGCGCAAGCGCAGAGATGCCTGATGTTATATGAACAACCGTACCACCTGCAAAGTCAAGTGCTTCCCCTGTAAGGAACCCGCCACCCCATACCCAGTGACAAACAGGTGCATAGACGATAAGACCCCACAGTGCAATGAATGCGATGTATGACTTGAACTTGATACGCCCGACAATGGCACCGGAAATAAGAGCCGGCGTTATTATGGCGAACATCCCCTGGAACACAATAAATGTGTATGTGGGAATCGTACCTGATGTGGAATTAAGGTCGATACCCCGCAGGAATGCATGCTCAAATCCACCAATGAACCAATTCCCGGTCCCGAATGCAAGCGAATAACCAATTATCACCCACTCGATAGTGATAACCCCCATAGCAACAAAGGAATGCATCATGCTGCTAAGGACATTCTTACGCCGGACCATCCCGCCATAGAATAGCGCAAGTCCGGGAAGCATGAATAATACAAGTGCTGATGATGTCAAGACCCATGCTGTATCTGCTGCGACAATAGCCATATCCTTTTCACTCCTAAATGGCCTCGGACCCGGTTTCACCTGAACTGATCCTGATGACGTCTTCAAGTGGCAGCACGAATATCTTACCATCCCCGATCTCACCCTTATTTCCTGTCTTGGCTCCCCGCTGAATTGCCTCGATAGTTGGCTTTAGGAATTCATCATTCACAGCGATGTCAAGCTTTATCTTTTCAAGGAGGTTTACCTCAAACTCAAGTGCCCTGTATATCTCCAAATGCCCTTTCTGTGCACCATATCCGGAAACAGATGACACTGTTAACCTGTTCACTTCAACCCCCTGAAGCTCCCGCTTGACAGCATCAAGTCGTTCGGGTCGTATTATTGCTATCACATACTTCACTACAATCACCACACGATAGCCTACTTCATAATATATAAACTTTCCTATCAACATATAATAAAATGTATTAATGTTGGTGGTATTAAGAACATTCAAAATAAGGTGACAAATCAATTAGATCTTCAATACTTTTTTAGCAGTTCCACTGAAGACCATCCGCTTTTCACCGTCGGACAATTGTAGCGCTTCCACTTTCTTTACCTCATCATCCATGGAATGATATGGTGAATCCGACCCCATCATAACCCTGTCAGCCCCCAGTTCATCCACACACTGTTGCACTACTTCCTTCTTTGGCATCCCCGTGGTCTGGATGAAGATGTTATCATGGGCTGCAGTCACTTCAATGAAGTCGCCGCCCCGCATGTGTGCAAGAATGAAAGTAACATCAGGGAAGGCTTCAGCCAGATCCCCGATAAGTTGATTAGGTGATGCCAACTTCCCATTGTCGAAAATTATAGGGATATCAGGTCTTGCGGATGCCAACCATCCTGCAATCCTGTACATGGTCACACTGTCAATTTCAAACTTTTGGGCATGGGGATGCAGTTTAATTCCAGACAATCCCAGTTCTTCCACGCAGCGGCGTGCCTCAACCACAGCCTGCTCCCCCTGGTTGGGATCAAGGCGTCCAAATCCTATCAGCCTGTCAGAATGCCCGGCCACCTCATTATATACCCGATTATTACTCCTGGAAAATGAAATTCCCGGGTCTTTATCATTGAATGGGAACACAACAGCCTTATCTATGCCTGTGCCATCCATTCTTGCAAGGATTTCACTTGTACTCTGACTTTTACTGTCGCCTTTATCGGGTCCGCCCAGGTGGTTATGGGCATCAATTAATGTTGTAACCATTATCATCCCTCACATATGGAACACATCTTCAAGGGTGGCTTCACACACTCCAACTCCTTTGCTTCAAGGATAGTATTGGTGATACGGTCTATTAATTCCAT
>DAOWEE010000080.1 GCA_030638625.1 Methanosarcinales archaeon | reverse complement strand
TCGATGAGATGAAAGGGTGGCATATTATACTACTATTCTTTCTGAACATAAATAAAAAAGGTGGACGTAAAGTGTACATTTCGCCTTCTTTTTGCTTATAAGGAGGTTTGACATTATAGCAATTGAGGTGTTAAAATTGAACAGAATTAACATATTAAGTATCATGGCGGTGATGATGCTTGTCCTTTCAATTGGAGCGGCATCAGCATACGGAGGAAAATTCTTTGGAATGGACCCTGAAAACAGGGAAAATATGATGAATGCCATTGATGCAAAAGACTACGATGCCTGGAAAGCAGCGAAGGAAGACCGAATGAGTGAGGAAAACTTCAACGAGCGTGTAGCAAGGCATGAAGCAAGGGCTGAAATGCGAGAGCTAAGAGAAGACAAGAAACTGGCTATAGAAGCTGGAGACTATGAAGCATTTAAAGTCGCAGCAAAGGACTGGCCTATGCTATCAAATATCCAGAATGAGGATGACTTCGAAACACTTGTTCAGCTTCATCAGGCAAAGCTGGACGGAGATTCCGAAACAGTAGAAGAGCTTAGAGAACAGCTTGGCATATTCGGCGGATTTGGACACAATAAAATGTCTGGACAATTTGGAAGCGGAAGGATGGTATAATCATCCTTTTTCGTCTTTTTTTTATAAATCGACATCATTATATTGACTTAATTCTTGGAGGGTTGCCATTATCGGTGCATCAGGGAGCGGGAAATCAACAATGATTAACTTAATCGGGTGCCTGGATGTACCATCGAAAGGCAGGATACTATTAAAAGACCAGGATATCAGCCAGCTGTTCATTCCCTAACGCACAATACTCCCCAACCCGTCCCCCAGCTCCACTTCACTGCGCCACCACCCGGAAATCCTGCTCACATCGGCCCTGGAATGTTTAATATCCCCTGCCCTCTCCGGCTGGTACACAATACCCGCACTGCTGCCAGTAATCTCAAGCACGGTCCGGGCCAGTTCAGTAATGCTCACACTGCGCCCCGTAGCCACATTGAACACACCGCCATCCCCATGCTCCATAGCTGCAACATTGGCCTGCACCACATCTGACACATGCACGAAATCCCTTGTCTGCTCACCATCCCCGTAAATCACCAGTGCCTCGTCCGCCTGCGCCCTGGATATAAAAATAGGGATAGCTGCCGCATAGGCCGAACCCGGGTCCTGCCGCGGCCCGTACACATTGAAATACCGCAGGCACGTAGTGCGAAGCCCCTCCCCATTGAACATCCGGGCCAGATACTCACAATCCAGCTTTGAAATGGCATAAGGCGATGCGGGTTCGGGCAGCATATCCTCCCGCTTGGGCAGGACCGGGTTATTGCCATACACCGCCGCCGATGATGCAATGACCACCTTCTCCACGCCTGCAGCCTGTGAGGACTGCAACACATTCAGCGTGCCCAGTGTATTTATCCGAAACGCTTTTGCCGGGTGCTGGCAGCTCAATGGAACCGATACCATTGCAGCCATATGGAACACATAATCCGTTCCGTAAACTGCTTTTTCAACAACTTCCGGGTTACAGATGTCTCCTTCAATGAACGTGATACTGGCATTCTCCTGTATATTGTGCAGGTAACCGGTTGAGAGGTTGTCAAGCACAGTTACATCATGACCTGCCAATGAAAAATGTTCAGCTATATGTGAGCCGATAAAGCCTGCGCCTCCTGTAACAAGTATTTCCATATTTTTTCACCTAAAATACTTAATTTTGAGGAGATTCGGATGGCCTCATCCCTTTCAAGTATAAACTTATTGCATTGAAAAACTCAACAAAATCATCCAGATGATTACTCAGATTAAAATGAACAATCTCATCATCAATATGTGCATATCTGTGAATCAGGATATTCCTGAATCCTTTAAGGTCTTTCAACCTTTCACCTTGTTCCTTATTCAGAACAGTTGCTTTGACCAGTATGTCAAATATATTATCCTCATTAGCAGGTAAACCAAGTCTCTGTGCCGAGATGACCATTGCTGAGACATCTATCAGTGATTCGATGGCCACTTCCACTGTTTTTTCACAAGCCCTCCTCCTGATTAAATCCTCCAGATATTCTTCCTTATCAGGCAACATTCCCTGCAATTCTTTAGTATATTTCATCATCTCATCCAGTTTTGAGATTATGCGGTTTTTATCAAACTCTTCCATTCTTACACACCCAGACCGGAATAGTATAAATCAAGGTGAGGTTTAAAATCTTCATATTCCCGGATCGTTTTCATGTTTATATCAAATAATTCTGCGTGGTCCCTGTAATAGATAATATCACCAGTTGACATTATATCCATCTGGATATAGAGCGGCAGGTCCTGGAAAGTCTGGATATCAAATATATCACTGACCCTGCCGAGAATTTTCATCCTGAATTGAAATCTCTCCCCCTTATCGCCTTTATAAAAAACAGCAATATCGATATCTGACAGACCGGACATTTTCCCTTTTGCAGCAGAGCCATATAAGATTATAAATCCTACCTTATCCCCTCCCATATCCATGATGCTCTTGCAGACATCAGATACTTTCTGCTTTACAGTTGCATTCATTTCCGGCCCCTTCATAGAATCACCTTTTAAACTTATAGAATATTTCATAGATATTAATTTCTATCGGCTTGCTAATCCCACATTTTCCTACAACAGTCCCAGCCCCGGCCCCAGATGAGGTATCACGCCGAACAGGAACACATTCACCATTCCGTGCGTCAGGGCTATCAGCGGCAGGCTCCGGGTTACCTGGAACAGGTACCCTATTAAAAGCCCTGCCAGGCTGGTGAACAGCATCTCATAAACAGTACCATAACCCGAGTGCATAATACCGAACATTACACTGGTTACCATCAAACCGTAGAACATGCCAAAAGTCTCCTCCAGCCTGGTCTGCACAATTGACCTGAAAATCAATTCCTCCACAAGTCCTATGAACAGTACCATAACGATGTAGAGTTTCAACACATTCCACAAGGACAGGTCAGGAATCAGGTAGCCCGGTTGGATGATATAATACTCCCCCTCTGCTATGACAAAAGCTACCAAAATTGAAAATGGGATTATAAATTTCAGGTTACCTTTGATTAATCCTATCTGTGCTGTAGTGAACTTTTGGTGCACAGCCACCAGGTACACCGGGATGATGAGGGGTGCATAAATAAAAACATACGAATACAGCGTCATCTCATAGAAAACAGGCATGGAAATGTTGACCAGCCTTAACAGCGGCAGCAGCATCAATGCCTGCAGTGGCCTGTACACATCGCTCTCGCTTAACCGCATGGTGGCCACACCCAGACCTATCAATACCAGCACATGCACCCATACCGCAGACTTCATCCTCCCCGAATACAACAACAGTTCAGCCAGCACTATAAAGCACAGCGTCAACGTGACCTGATACTTATATGCTGGCATCTCCTCATGTCCGGGAGCCTCCAGGTGCTCCGCTTCAGCTTCCATTTACCCCACCCATAACATCAATCCACAAATGCAGGTCCCGGTACGACGCCGAATAGTTCCCATCTTTATACAGCAAAAACTGCAACTTCATATCCTGCCCCACCTTTGTCGGCGTAAAGGTCACAAATTCCTCCCAGGTCTGGTTATGCGCCAGCACTAACTGCTGTCCGGGATATATTGATTCATTGTCCAGCGCTATATCCAACGTGTACTCCACAGAAGCATATTCATGGTTCACCACACCCACAATCACAGTACCGCTTTCGCTGAGGTTGAACCGGGTTGGGTAATCATCAGCCATTCCCCCAGGCCCCATTATATAGAATTCAGTAAACTTCTCACCCTGCTTTGGCGTGACGATAACATACACCAGCATCGTCACCGATGCCAGTATGGACAACACCAGTATTATGGTCAGTATCCTGTCCAGGCGGGACTGCTCATGCGCAAACACCTCCTGGCTCATGGAGTGGAGTGCCGCCCTGAAAGGGACCGAGAATGCCTCGCCTTTGGGCAGTTCGCTGCGCCTGTACACAGCTATAACGCACATCCCCAGCGTAAAAAAGGATAAGGTAATCAATATAGGCACCAGCCTGATACCCCACGGCGTATAATTCAGGCCCAGTCCCAACAGCGGCACCACTGCAATGCTCAACCCGAAACTCAAGGCTGTGCGCTCTATCCCGTCCAGGTCATCCCTGTGTGGAAACAGTGCCGCAATCAGCGCATATCCAGGCAGGAACAGCACCATGGGAAGACCCAGTACAATGCGGGCCCAGGTATTGCTAAGAGGTGGAATCAGGATGAAAAATACAGTCAATAGGACCAAAATTATAACCAGTAAAATGTCAGAGGGAATGGTTTTTCTATCAAACATTATTGAGGGGGTAATATCATTCAAATCTACTTAAACATTATTGTGACAATACCACGCAGCAGCATGCGGAATGCTTAAGCAGTGTCTTGACATTGAAATAAGCAAACAATTATAACCATAAAAGCAGGAAGTAACACAATATGGAATTCTGTCCCGAATGTAAAAGTATGATGATGCCGTCCGGCGGTAAGATGAAATGCAAGAAATGCGGCTTTGAAAAAGATAAAACAAAAAGCGCCAATGTCGTAGATAAAAAGGAATTCAAGGAGCGAGAGGTTACCGTTATTGAAGGCGCCGAGGCAGCAGGCCTGCCTACCTCAAAAGTCTTTTGCGAAGAATGCGGCAACGACAAAGCGTACTGGTGGCTGCGGCAATTGCGGTCAGCCGATGAAAGTGAAACAAGATTCTTCAGGTGTACCAAGTGCGGTCGAACCTGGCGGGAATACGATTGATATCTACGGTTGCCATTTACGGTTTATATTTGAAGTTGATACAGTTGATATATTATAACTGAAATTATTGCAGTTCCCTGCAAACCTGCTCAAGGTCATCAAGGAACTCATCCAGCTTTTTTTCGCTCAGATGCGGCATAATTACCAGTCTCAGCGCGAGTGGACTGCGTGTGATTGAAGTATACCATCCTTTCTGCGCCATTACACTCCTCACCTTTGCAGTATCCCCCACATCCAGCACCACCACATTCATCACAGGGTCAATCAACGGCTCAACACCGAATTCCCTAACCCGCTCAATCAGCCTGTGAGTCAGTTTCATGCAGTAATCCACAGTATCACGGTATCCGTCCATGCCCATATACTGCATGACAGCATACGCGGCTGCCGCCACTGCTCCACTCCGTGTCCCGCTCAATGAATACTGTGTATCGATGGTAAGGTACGGGGTATGAGTCCGTAGTTCGTGCAGGTGAGAACGGTCCCGAAACAGCAATCCACCTGCCGGTATGGTGCACAGCCCCATCTTATGAGGGTCTGCCGTCATCGACGACACTCCAGGCAGCCTGAAATCAAAATCGTATGGCTTATCCAGGAAAGGTATCACAAAAGCCCCGAACGCCGCATCCACATGCAGGAAAATCCCACGCTCAACTGCCATATCTGACAGTTCCCTGATTGGGTCTATCTGCCCGAACTCGGTAGTACCTGCTATGCCCACCAGAGCCACTGTGTTATCGTCAATTTGTGCTTCCACGGATGCCGGATCCACCCTGAACTCCTCATCCAGTTCTGCTTTGCGCACTTCCACCCTGAGCAGGTCAGCAATCTTATCAAAAGAAAAATGGGCTGATTCGGAAACCACTATGTTAGGATTATCGCTGATACCAGAATTCCTGGCAGCACGGATAGCCTGTATATTAGACTCGGTACCGCCCGTAGTGATGTATCCATGTACTCCCGGGTCGCCAAGCAAATCACCTAACATAGCAACAGCCTCATGTTCCAGCTCATGTGTTCCCGGAAACAGCCCGGCATCGCCCAGATTAGTTTCCATGAACATCTCATGGGCCTTGACCGCTATCGGGTGAGGGTGGGTACACATGGCACTGAGCACCCTTGTATAAGATATGTCCTTCATCCTGTAAGCCGAAAGCTGCTCCAGTACATCCTGCTCGCTTTCACCCTTGTCTCTCATCTGAAACATCCTTGCGTCAATATAGATGTTAAATAATTCTATTCTAACTCCAACTGCAGCCTTGCAGCCTCTTCTGCCCTGCGCATGATATCCTTTAACTGTCTCCCGGATGAACTGGCTACCTGCTTGCAGTCCTCAAACTCTGCAGATATGCCAAGGACATGCCCCCCAGTGTCGCAGGCCGTCTTTACCCTGACCTTGTATGGCTTACCTGCCACATTTATATCCACAGGCATTATGCTGCGCCTGGCAGTCAGCCTGTGCCTGATGGGCACCAGCCTTACACCAAGGCTGCCTGTTTCAACCATAATCCTGCGGGCCAGCCTGTGGGAATCGCCGGTCTTGCAGACGACCTTTATCAACGAACCGCTGCGTCCTTTCTTCATGGTCGCAGGTATCACCGACACATCCAGGGCACCCTCATCCATCAATTCCTGCACAAGATATCCAAGTACTTCCCCTGTCACATCGTCCACGTTAGTCTCCAGCATCTCGATATGGTCAATAGCCAGGGCAGGGTCAGATTCACCCATCACAATGCGCAAAAGGTTGGGCATACCCACATCCTTTGAACCCGTCCCGTAACCAGCACCTGATGATTTCAATTGTGGATAAACAGTACAAACAGTGCCGTATTGTTTTGTGAAATATGCCAGGATGGCTGCCCCTGTGGGGGTAAGCAATTCATGCTCTACAGGTCCGCCCCGCCACATCAACTTCGAAGAGTTCAGCACTGCAAGCGTGGCAGGGGCAGGTACCGGTAATGTGCCGTGGGAAGTATCTACGTACCCGCCACCTACGGATATTGGCATACAGAATATCTGTGCCCCGGGCATATCCAGAGCGTGAAAAGCAGCCGAAGCCCCTACAACATCAGCAATCGCATCCTGCTGCCCCATCTCATGCATATGCAACTCTTCCATAGACGTGCCGTGAACACTGGATTCTGCCCGGGCCATCAAATCCAGTATGCCCAGTGCATCATCCATCACGGCCCGGGACAGTGCTGCCGACTGTATCTGGTCTGTCATCTGGTGATATTTCAGCATGGTACTGGAGTGCTGGGCAACATCCACGCGGGTCGCCATAATATGCCCTGTTTTGGCATCAGACAGAGATATTGAAACGTCAGCTGCCGACTCCATTGCTTCAACTACTGTTGATGCTTCAGCCCCCAGGTTCAGCAAACTGCCGATAAACATGTCACCTGAAGCGCCCATGAACGGGTCAAATACTACAACTCTGGATAAAGGGTTCATATTGTCTTCCACATTGGTTTTTGGATGGGTTTGATTGGAAAAATACTTATATCTATTTAATAACCATATTACAATAAATTAATATTGCAAATATAGGATGTAACACTTTGGACCACAACCAGCTAAAAGTAGAAAAGGCATATCCATTAGATTCAGGAAAGGGTATTGCCCGCATTGACCCCGCTACAGTACAAAAACTCCAGATATCTGTGGGTGATGTGATTATACTTGAAGGTAAAAAAACCACTGTAGCCAGGGTATGGAGGGCAGAGCGGCCGGACTGGGGTAAGCAAACCATCAGGATTGACGGTACAACCCGCCAGAATGCAGGTGTTGGTATGGGAGAACACCTGACCATTGCTAAAACCGAAACCGCTGTTGCTGAAAAAGTGGTGCTTGCACCTGCAGAGGGTGAAAAGATTAAACTGGGTGGCGATGCAGGTAATCTGGTCAAGCGACAGATTATAAAAAAGCCAATAGTTAAAGGGGACATCATTCCTATATTAAGCAGTACGACACATCCAATTTTCAGCCAGACCGGTCCAGGTCAGGCCATGTACCTTATAGCCGTTGAAGTAGAACCCGAAGGCGCAGTGGTCATAAAAGAGCAGACTGAAATCGAGATTAGGGATACACCGGCTACCGGGTACGATACTGTGGTGGGTACAGGGATATCCTATGAAGACCTGGGTGGACTTAGTAACCAGATACAGCGTCTGCGTGAAATGATAGAACTGCCCCTGAAACATCCGGAAGTGTTCAACAAATTGGGTATCAATCCGCCTCTGGGTGTATTGATGCACGGGGCGCCTGGGACAGGAAAGACCATGATTGCTAAGGCCCTGGCCAATGAGAGCGGGGCTAATTTTTATTCCATAGCAGGCCCTGAAATTATCAGTAAACACTATGGCGAAAGTGAACAAAAGATAAGGGAAATATTCGAAGACGCATCAAGTAATGCCCCGAGTATATTATTCTTTGATGAGCTGGATGCTATCGCAAGTAAGAGGTCCGAATCTACCGGTGAATTGGAACGCAGGGTGGTTGCCCAGTTGCTGACCATGATGGATGGGGTTACGGAGCGTGGGCAGGTGATGGTCATAGGTGCTACTAACAGGGTGGATGCCATAGACCCGGCACTGAGGCGTCCGGGACGCTTTGACAGGGAAATAGAAATCGGCGTACCTACCAGGGATGACAGGTTGGAGATTCTACAGATACATACCAGGGGTATGCCCCTTGATGAGAACGTGAATCTGGAAGGAATAGCCGACCTTACCCACGGATTTGTGGGAGCTGACTTAGCAGCCCTGTGCAAGGAATCGGGAATGAAGGCTTTACAGAGATACACACCCAGATTTAACCTTGAACAGGAGATTCCGGAGGAAGTGCTTGATGAGATAGTAATTACGGCACCAGATTTTAATAATGCCTTAAATGAAGTGGAACCATCAGCCATGCGCGAGGTTATAGTGGAAGTGCCCACTGTACTCTGGGATGATGTGGGAGGGCTGAAACAGAGCAGACAGGAAATACTGGAAACCATTGAATGGCCGTTGAGCCATCCTGAACGGTTCAGGGATATGGGAGTCCAGCCGCCAAAAGGTGTGTTACTCTATGGTCCGCCCGGTACAGGCAAGACGCTGATTGCCAAGGCCGTGGCCACAGAAACAAATGCCAATTTCATCAGTATCAGGGGTCCGCAACTGCTATCAAAATGGATGGGGGAAAGCGAGAAAGCTATCCGTGAGGTGTTCAAAAAAGCCAGGCAGGTCGCTCCATGTGTCATCTTCTTTGATGAACTGGATGCCCTTGCACCAACCAGGGGAACGGATGGAAGCAGCAAAGCAATGGAACGTGTAGTTAACCAGTTATTGATAGAACTGGACGGCCTGGAAGTGTTAAAAGATGTGGTCGTTGTGGCTGCTACCAACAGGCCCGACCTGATTGACCCTGCCCTGATACGGTCCGGCCGATTTGACAGGGCTGTATTCATAGGACCTCCGAACAGGAATGGTCGTGAAGAGATACTCAGGATACACGCAAAACACATACCTCTATCAGAAGACGTTGACCTGGGTGAAGTTGCCGATGCCACTGAAGCATACGTGGGCGCAGACCTGGAAGCCATTTGTCGCGAGGCAGTCATAATGGCTATGCGTGGAGACTTTTACACACAAAACGTAGAGATGAAGCATTTCAGGACTGCACTTAAGAAGGTCAGACCTGCTCTAACTGAACACATCAAGGAATATTATCAAAAGCTTGAGGCACAATTCAAGGGCGGGGTTAAGAAAGAACAGAAGTCTTATATAGGTTATCGGTAAAAATTGAAGGAAGATTACAATGACGAGAATATTTGCCAGGAATTTAAGGGATAAACAGGTAATGAGTTCGGATGGGGTCACTCTGGGGATACTCAATAACTTTGTGATAGATGTCCGTAGCGGAGCACTCGTAGACTTAGTAATCAAGCCTGATATTGCGCTCGATAAGGAAAGATATCATGTGCAAGACGATTTTCTACTTGTGCCTTTTGATGCAGTGCGGTCTATCAAGGATTATGTAGTGGTGGACAAGAACCTGTCAAAGGCCCGAGCCCGTGTGGAAATGGAAACGGATTCCATGGTTGAGGACGAGGCACAACCACAATAATCAGCCATCCATTATCATTTTACATACATTACTTTTTTAGATATTTCAGTGCTTCCAACACGCCGGCACCGTATCTGCCTGATGTTACCATATCAGCTATACTTTTAAGTGCAGGATTGGCATTTCCCACAGCCACGCCCATACCTGCTGTACGCAGCATTTCAACATCATTGGCAGAATCTCCAATAGCCATCACGTCCCCTGCATCCAGTCCTATCAATGCTGCCACTTCCAACAATGCCGTACCTTTATTCACATCCACGGATTTTATATGTACGGCAAAGCCGGTATCAACCAGTTCCACATCCGATATCTCTTTGTCTGCCAGAAGATTCCTGGCTGACTCAATGTCAAAATTACGCCGCAATGCCACCTCTGAAAGCCTGTCAGCAGCATCCAGTTCCTCAAGTTCGAAGTGGGCGCGCAGCATCTCGAGAACGCTGACACACCGCGCGCGGTCTCCTTTTACATAAACCGGACCGTCAAAACCCGAAGATATAACCCCGCCATTCTCTGCAATCATAATATCAGAGGTACCTATGAGTTTTGTGGCACATTTCACAAAACACAGCACATTACCGCTGGCCAGTATTACCGGGATATCGAGTTCCCTGATAACGGCAGCGGCAGCCAAATCAAGCCGCCGGCTCTCATCGGTGAGCGTGCCGTCAATGTCAATTACTACTGCCTTCACTCTGCCAGTCCTTCCATGGTCACAGAGAACACTGCCTCGCCTTCTGGCAGGCACGGTGAATCTACCAGCCTGGCGATACGCTTCTCTCCTTTGGATTTTCGCAGGTACAACCTGAACGTGGCTGTATGGCCCACAATATGTCCGCCAATGGGTTTGGTGGGGTCGCCGAAGAAGGCATCTGGTTTGGACATGACCTGGTTGGTCACTACCACCGCTGCATTGTGCAAATCACCAAACCTCAACAGTTCATGCATGTGTTTGTTCAGTTTTTGCTGCCTGTCCGCAAGGGTGCCACGGCCCACATACTCTGCCCTGAAATGGGCAGTCAGGGAATCCACAATAAGTAGTCTTACAGGTTTGCCGTTTTCCTTTAACTCCTGTGCCAGCTGGCTTGCCGATTCTGCCAACAGTATCTGGTGGTTGGAGTTGTAAGCCCGTGCCACATGGATATTCTTTAGAACTTCCTCTGGATCAATTTCCTCACCGGTACGAGCTGCTGCCCCTGCCACCATCTGGGCAATCCTCTCAGGCCTGAACGTATTCTCGGTATCTATCATGATCACTGAACCATCCAGTCCCCCATGCTCGATACCAAGCTGGACATTCACTGCCAGTTGATGGGTTATCTGGGTCTTACCACACCCGAACTCCCCGTAAAATTCAGTAATAGCCTGGGTCTCTATTCCTTTACCCAGCAATTCATCGAACGCCTCACAACCGGTAGTAAGCTTGCCTATCAGCTTGCGGCGGTCAAGCACCATATCGCCGGTCTCGAACCCACCCACATCTGCCGCACTCCTTGCTGCAATAATTATCTTGGATGCAGTTGACTCTCCAACATCCGCATTGAGCGCCAAATCGGCGGGTGATGCCACTGCTATGGCTTCAATGGTAGTAAATCCAGCATCTTTCAACTTTTCTGCCGTGGCTGGCCCAACTCCGGGCAGGTCCTCGATCATTGTAATATTATCATCCATCTCTGATTTCTCCTGGTGCACGGTTATTTTATATCTTGGTGCACAGTTAACAGGTATGACTATTTCTATCAATATAAACCTGGGGTAAGCGGAGTGAAAGTATTC
>DAOWEE010000218.1 GCA_030638625.1 Methanosarcinales archaeon | reverse complement strand
GACCCGACGGGTTTTAGTCCCAGGTTAACATCAAGAGTAATGCTGGCAGTAGAAATCGCAAAAAGCCTATCTACCTTGGCTTTCGGAAGTTTACTCTTCCCCAATATAGCATCCAGGAATCCCATTACATTTCCAATTCTGTTTCTAATTTTTCGAGTGCAGCAATACGTTTCTCAACAGATGGATGGGTTGAGAACAGTCTCATGACTGATGAACCGGACAATGCAGGGATGATGAAGAAAGCGTTCATGCCCTCAACTTTTCTCAGGTCGTCGGTTGGTATCCTGGGCATAACTCCGCTTATCTTCATGAGGGCAGAAGCCAGATGTGAAGGTGCTCCCGTGATAAGGGCCGCCCCCCTGTCTGCCGAGAATTCACGGTACCTGGAAAGGGTCCTGATAAGCATGAGACTTATAACCCAGACCACTATAGATGCCAGCCATACCGCCATAATGCCGCCCCCCTGCCTATTTCTACCTCCGCCAAAGTACAACAGATATCGTACAAGAAAGAAAGCCACAGTTGAGAGGAAACTGGCAATGGTCATTACCATAACGTCCCGGTTCTTCACATGACTAAGTTCATGGGCGAGAACGGCTTCCAGTTCTGCGGGTTTTAATGTTTTCATGATACCTGTAGTGACAGCTACTACAGCTTTCTTGGGATTCCGGCCTGTTGCAAAAGCATTGGGTACCGGGCTGTTAACCAAAGCCACTTTTGGTTTTGGCAGGTCTGCCATAGCACACAGCCGGGTAACCATTTCATGAAGTTTTGGTTCTTCACTTTCAGATACTATTTTGGCCCCCATACTCATCAGGACCAGTTTATCTGACATGAAATACTGGATAAACATGAATCCTCCAATGAAGAGGATCATAACATTCATGCCTGCACCCTGGTATGATAAAAATGCCAGGAATAACAGGTACACTGCTGCAAGCAGGAACATGGTGAATAGCATCCTGCCCTGCAGACCCCAGTCTGTTTTCCATTTTCTCATATGTTTATTGACACCTCTTGAGTAAAAATACCATTAAATCGTATGTATTGTTTCCTGCATTTAAGGGGTTTATGATTAACATTTGTAATTTGTGGCATTTACTTAATACTATTTATTCCTGGGCATGCAGATTATCTCCCGTATCTGCAGTCCATAGAAGTTGTTGGAATGGGCAGGTTTCACAACACAGGCAACGTCTGCACCGTAAGCGGTCCCGCCTACTGCAATGACCTCGCCTTCCATGGTCAGGGCGCCTGAATCCGCTGCCATTATGACGACCTCTACTGCCACCTTGAAGCCTTTACCAAACAGCTTGCGCAAGGTGTCAGCCACTATCTCTATCCGGCTTGCACCACCTGTGACTTTGGACAGGGACTTCTCGATACCTGAGAACATGTGGGACTGGGATACTATCTCTACGCCCAGTTCATTCAAACGTGAGACGTACTGGCTTTCCATATCCCATTTGCCTTCGTCATGGGCGCCGTACTGGTGTGTGACCACGATAAGGTTGACGTTCTCTTCTTGCAGTGCCTCTGCCATGGCTACACCGGCCTTGCCTGTGGTACTGGCCACCACTACTTCCTTGATGCCTGTTTCCAGTAGCCGGGCCCTGACTGCTTCAACAACGGCAGCAGTGTTCTCTTCTCCGGGTTTTTCGAAATATGTGATACTTTTCTCCAATATGTTCATCTCCAGAAAGTTGATGCTAAGGGTGATGGTTTTTCAGGTAGAAATATTTAGTCTTTTATGATACAGTGAGATAGTACTGTAAGGTAGTGCCATATGGTGATGTTATGCGCCAGGGAATATCAGGTCTTTATCCGGTCCAATATCAGCATACCAAAGAAAACGGTCAATAAACCGCCAATGAACGCTCCATAGAATCCCGCATCCAGCCACCAGTCTATTTCATCAATGCTGGAACTTATGGCAAATACAATTCCACCGATAGCGGCCAACAATGCCGTAAAACCAGCGGCTTTGATGGTGATGCGTGCGTTGTGTTCAAGCTGTTCAGGGGTAGCATTGTCTTTTGCCTGGAGGCTGTTGATGGCGGCCCGGAGGGATATGAGCAGGCCTGCCAGCCCTAAGAGAATGAGGAAGGTTGTCAGGATGCCTGAACCAAGGTGGATGTGTCCATAGGTTTCGACACCAATGTAATAGTTCCCGTAATAGAACCCGGCAAAGTCTTCAAAAGCGAGCAAGAGAGCTCCGACACTTGCGGTAATTACCTGACCTACAAGTAACCCCTGGAATTGTGAACTATCGATCTTATCCATGCTGGTCACCATTTGTTTTAATGAGATTAGGGTGTATTTGAGT
>DAOWEE010000324.1 GCA_030638625.1 Methanosarcinales archaeon | reverse complement strand
TTTCCCTGTGCGAGATGGTAGGCCGGGTGGGTGCAGAGGTGGACATATCAGGCATTCTGCCGCAGGCTGATGATGCCCTGTTCTCTGAATCCCAGGCCAGGATGCTCATAGCCACTCCAGAGCCGCAAAAGGTGTTGGACATGCTATCAGGCATTCCTTGTAAACAGCTCGGCACAACAGGCGGGCAGGATCTGGTCATTCGAATGAATGGTCAGGAGATTCAACTCACTCATTCAGAGATAATAGAGGCAGGTCAGAACATTTCACACATGATGATGGATTGAATTGTTGGATGATTTAATTATTGAATGACAGATTTTTTCATCTCATACCTTTTATTATTTTACGGACTAAAATTAGTAATACCAGGACTCCAATCCCTGCTGCAACCATAGTTAATGTGGAGATATTCTTTTTAGTCTCCACATCCACCACTATCTGTGTTGGCAATTGTGTGGGTGTGGGTGTGGGAATAGGTTCAATGTGAATGGCAGCAGCCCAGATATCCTTATTCAGGTCCTGGTAGGATGTGTATAACAACTTGTTACCATCATGGCTCCAGTCAGGGTCGTTCTGGTCCCTTGATTCATTGATCAGGACTGATTTGTCAGTACCGTCAGGTCTCATTACCCAGATATCAAAGTTACCCTGCTCCTCTGATGCATAGGCAATCCAGTTTCCGTCAGGGCTCCATGTGGGGTCAATTTGTTCATATTCGTCATCAGTAAGCTGGACTATGTTTGTAGCGTCCGGATCCATCATCCAGATGTCACCTTCGGATGAGTAGGCTATCTTGTTATTATCAGGACTCCATACAGGCGTCTCGACAATTGTCTGTAAGAATGTCAACTGGGTAACATTTGAAGCATTGGCATTCATTGTCCATATCTCATAATCATAGTTTACGCGGCCAAGGAACACGATTTTAGTGCTGTTGTTATTCCAGATGGGATTTTTCTGGTCGATCTTGCTGCTGGTAAGCTGCCTGGACTTCTTCTCATCCAGGTCATATATCCAGATATCAAGGTGTCTGTCCCGCTTAAAAGAAAACTGTGAGGTGTACAGTATACCATTGTGGCTCCAGTCGGGCTGGCCAATCCAATCCGTACTCTGGAGCAACATTTGCGCATTCAAAGTTACCGTATCCAGTGTCCACAGTTCACTTCCGTATAGACCATCCCTCCCGTAAACGATGGAGGTGTCGTCAGGACTCCATGCTGCATCGTATTCATAAGCTGTGTCGTTGGTCAGTTTGAACATGGCAGTAGCCTGGGGTGGACTTTCACAGGTCGCTGATTGTACGAACAACAGCAGGATAAAAATCAGGATAATGGATTGTATGGTAAACCTCATGATTACACAACTTGATTCATCAGATAAAATCTACAATATTTTTCAAATTCTTACAGTGATATTGGAATATTAGTTAATAAACCTAATCTTGTTGATAATCGAGTTAATCCGACCGCAAAGGAGGATTTTCTTGTTTTAATAAACAGTATTTAAGTTAATTAACTACATTATCCCGTCACAGGTGAAGTAATAATGGCAATACATCCGATTGAATTCCGCTATGGTACTGATGAGATGAAGCAGGTATGGAGTGAAGAGTCTAAACTGAGGAAATTACTCCAGGTAGAGGCTGCCCTGGCAAAGGCCGAAGCAGATGTGGGTATGATTCCAGTTGACTCGGCCCGGGAGATATCTGATGCGGCAGATAGTGTAAAACTTGAAAGGGTGACCGAGATTGAGGATGAGATTCATCATGATATGATGGCTGTGGTGCTGGCATTGTCTGAGCAGTGCGAGGATGAAGGTAAATGGGTGCATTTCGGTGCCACTTCGAATGATATGCTGGATACACAGGTTGGATTGCAGATTAAGGACAGCATTGAGCTGCTGCGCATTAAGACGCTGGCAGTACTGAACGCACTGGTCAACCAGGCCGATGAGCATAAAACAACGGTTTGCGTGGGCAGGACGCATGGCCAGATAGGCGTGCCAACCACGTACGGTCTGCGCTTTGCGGTCTGGGCCAGCGAGATGGACCGACACCTCACCCGGCTGGATGAACTGACACCACGGGCGGCAGTTGGCCAGATGACCGGGGCCGTGGGTACCCAGGCGGCTTTCGGACAGGACGGTAGTGAGATTCAGCGGCGCGTCATGGAATACCTGGGACGGGGCAGCGTAGAAGTATCTACCCAGATTATCCAGCGGCACAGGCATGCCGAATTCGTGGTGTAGATGGCCAATACTGTTACCACGCTGGATAAGGTATGCGTGGGACGACGCTCATTGCATTGCAGCGAGCTTGCCGAAGTTG
>DAOWEE010000003.1 GCA_030638625.1 Methanosarcinales archaeon | reverse complement strand
CTCACATCATATCCGTGGCGCCGTACCTGCGCCTATCCTTCAACTCCTGCTTCTTGCCATTGTTCCACCCATCCACAGCCTGGATATACCCGGTAACCCTGGACAGGTGCTCTACATTGTCAGAAGTGCAGTTGGGACATTCATCCAGCAGCCCGCCAGCCACATGGAAATCATTCATGCATACCGTCATATCCTTGGTGAATGCAAAATAACCCACCTGGGTATTCCTTGCCAGGTTCATGGCAAACTCCTTCAGTCCATGGGGGTCTGGATGTCCCTCGCCCATAAAGATATGCAGGATATTCCCACCATCCACGATTGGGAAGAAGACATGCTCAATATCAATCCTCTCAGGCAGGGAAACATTTGCACCAGGAGGTACATGGGTCCCATTGGTGTAATAGACAGGGAGGTCGCGGGTTTCACTAAGACGGGATTTTGCGGCTTCCAGATCACCTTTTATCACAACTTCGGCATATTCCTTATATTCCTTATGCAGCATGTCGGATACTGCAAAGCGCTGGCATGTGGTTTCGGCAGGAGTCCGTGCCAATGCAATCTCTATACCATGTTTTTCAGATAATTCCCTGGAATAGAACTCCATCTCATACATAGCCCGTATAGACAACTGCCTGGCTTCTTCGGTTTCATACATCTGGGAACCGATATGGTGCTGCACCATTTCATTGATACCAGCAACACCAATGGTATATACCAGCCCTTCCAAGCCTACAGCCACTGACCCCTTTTTCCCGGTAACAGGGTCCTTGGGCTGTTGGGTGGCAAAAGGCATTCTGCCGCTTTCTATAATGTGGTCCATCCAGTATCGCTTTATCTCGAACAGTTCCACTGCCCTGTCCATAAGTCTCTTCAGGTTTTCGAATAGGAGGTGGTCGTCTCCATCTGCCTCATACGCAGCCCTGGGGCAGTTTAAGGAGACGACCTGCCACGCGCCCATTGAAAAGTGCATTCCGTCCTTGAAATGCATCTTTTCTTCGAAGGTATTATCCTTCTCTGCCGTGGTTGAGAAATTATAAGCGCAACACTGATAGCATGAGATGCCTTCACCAGCTCCCCGGTACTGAGGCAACTGGTTATCGAAATAAGGTGAACCATACTTGGCAGCCAGTTTGAATGACAGCGTGTACAATTCATCATAGGTCAGCAGTTCAGGATGGGCCCTGTTAAACTCCTCATCCTCTTCCATAAAGTCAGGCTCGATACTGATCTCAGGCTTCGGGAAATTGAAGGGTTTGCCCCAGTAATCTCCCATAAGCATCACATTCATCATTGCCTCAAAGCCCAGGCGCACTTCACGCTCGAACTCTCCATAGGTCCTGAGGGGCGCCATTTCTCCATCCCATACGCGCCCTTTATAGACCGCAGGCTTGTCCCGCCAGAGTTTTGGAATCCCTGGTGAGAGCTGTACGGATGAGAATACCAACTGACCGCCCCTCGCGACCATCATCTGGGTCATCTCGTAGACGAACATCTGTGTCAGTTGTTCAATCTCATCGTACGACATCCCCTCAAAGTAAGGTGCAATGAAAGTAAGGAAATTATAGAATCCCTGCCCACCTGCAAAATTGGTCTGGGCACTGCCCAGCGCCTTTACTGCATGTAATACAGCGACTTCAGCCTTCTTGGCCGGACCTGCCACACTGGCTTTGGTCCCTGACCCGTCAGGCATCAGGCCGTAGTAGAAGAAATATCTCAGGTCCCAGTCCTGACAGAACGCCCTGGTACCCAGGTACTCAAGGTCGTGTATGTGGATGTCACCATTGAGATGGCTGTCTGCCAGATCAGGAGGCAGCAACAACAGGTACTGTTCCTTTGATATCTTATCTGCCTTTTTCTTGTGCGAGGTCTCGGCATTCTCCTGCAGATTGGCATTATCCTTTGCTTCGAATCCTGTACCGATATCTATCTTATAAGCGTCATAGACTGGAGTACCCACCCTGGTTGAAATGTTACGCCATTCAGTGTGGCCGTGTTCCAGCAGTACGATATTGACCAGTTCCCTCACCAGTGGACCTGACAGGAACTGTACGCTCATCTTGCGTATCCTGTTCTCAGTCTCCCTGGCAATCTCTTTTGCCGTTTCTTCGTCGATGGCTGGTTTATTGTAGAACTTTTCGCTTAACACTGTTTCTTTCATCAACTGTTTTACAATGGTGTTTCGGTCCCACTCCATCAGGTGCCCGTCAGTGGTCCTTACCTTTGGCAATGTGGATATTTCTTCACCTGTAAGGGTTTGTTGCACCTGCTCTTTTTCATGTTCGGTTTGTTCTGCCATCACTTCATCTACCGCCTCAATATATGGAATTTTCTGTTCCATCTGTAATCTTTGCATTTGAATGTATTCCCCCAAAATGGTAAACTAAATATTTGCGATTATATCTTCCACTTTCTGACGGTTCAGTATATCACTGTCCATCATATCATCGGTGGTATAGAACTGATTTTGTATTTTAAGCACCGGCGCTGACATGGTGAATACGTTATTCATAGCCAGTTCTGTCAATGCTGCCGGGGTGGTCATGTCCATTTCATTAAATGAGATGTTGGATTCGGTTAATATCTGCTTGAGTATTTTACAATTTGGACAGACTTTGGTAGAATATACTGTTACGTTTGACATATGATCACTCCGAGGTAAACCAACAATTAAAGCTCTGAGGTTATAATGATTTTTTGAACTAGGTTTGAATATCATTATTGTGCATCCGTTATCAATAGTGGTAACAAACAAAGCATTAGTTTGGCTCGTATATTTATTTTCACAACCAGCAACTGCCATTACATATTATCATGTTTGATACCATGTCTGATAACATGGCGTGTTTCCATCAGTTTGTCACTCCCATTTAGGTTAATTATAAGTCAATATCCACTTATCAGGTGGTATCAATTTAATTGTTGGTTAAAATCATGGAACTGGACGAAATAACAATCTCAAGAGCTATCATCGAAGGATTTACTGCTGATTTCCTGGACTGTACTGACACTGAAGTGGCACTGGTAGGCGGTGGCCCTGCAAACCTGGTGGCTGCAAAGATTCTGGCCGATGCCGGTGTCAGGACTGTGTTGTTCGAGCGTAAACTGGCAGTGGGTGGCGGCATGTGGGGAGGCGGTATGATGATGCCAAGGATAGTGGTCCAGGAAGAAGCAAAACGCATACTTGATAGTTTTGGAGTCAATTACACCGAATACAAGCCCGGCTATTATGTGGCAGATTCCATTGAATGCGTGTGCAGGCTGGGCGCCGAGGCTGCAGCCGCAGGTGCTAAGATATTTAACCTGGTCAGTGTGGACGATGTGATGATTCGTGAAGGTGATGCAGTGACCGGGCTGGTCATCAACTGGACTGCAGTGGGCCTGCAAAAATTGCACGTTGACCCCATGACCATCAGGGCAAAAGTGGTCATTGACGGCACAGGGCACGATGCAGATGTGTGCAGCACAGTGGCAAGGAAGATTCCGGGTGCAATGACAGTAGTTGGTGAAAAACCCATGTGGGCGGACGTGGGCGAGCGCATTATCATGGACAATACCAAGGAAGTTTACCCTGGCCTTATTGTCACGGGTATGGCAGCCAATGCCGTTGCCGGAGCGCCCAGGATGGGACCAGTCTTCGGAGGCATGCTGCTCTCAGGCGAGAAAGCAGCACAGCTGGCAATGGCAAAACTGGAAATCAAATAGAACGTAGAAGATAGAAAATACAACTGCCAACAACCAAAATGTTTTATTAAATCTTTATAGTCCCATTCCCATGCCTGTCATAAACGCCGACCTCCACATTCATTCCAAGTACAGCATGGCCACATCAGGCCGTATGGACATTCCCACACTGGCAGTGGAATCTTTCAGGAAAGGTATCCAGCTTGTGGGCACCGGGGACTGCCTGCACCGCAAGTGGCTGGACGAGATAAAGACCATGCCCGAAGTAGCAGACGGTGTGTACGGTATGGACAATGCCAGGTTCGTGCTGACAACTGAACTTGAGGATACTAACAGGGTGCACCACCTGCTCATCATACCCGACATATCCAAGGCAGAGGAACTGCGCGAAGCAGTGGAGCCCGCATCGGTAAATATAGACCAGGACGGGCGGCCCAACGTAAACCTCACCGGCGTGGAGATTGCTGAACTGGCCAGGGATGCCGGTGCAATGATTGGCCCGGCCCATGCATTTACTCCATGGACTGCCATGTACGCCTACCACGACAGCCTGGAAAGTTGTTACGGAGACCTGGCACCGTATATCAGTTTCGTGGAACTGGGACTGAGTGCTGACACTGATCTGGCCGACCGAATTAGTGAACTGCACAGGTTGACATTTTTAACCAACAGCGATGCCCACAGTCCCTGGCCCAATAAACTTGCACGGGAATTCAACAGGTTCCAGATGGAGGACATCAGCTTCGTTGAACTTGAAAAAGCAATATTGCGGCAGGATGGCAGGGGGCCGGTCATGAACGTGGGACTGTTCCCGCAGGAAGGCAAATACCACGAGTCTGCCTGTATTCGTTGTTTTAAGCATTACACTCTGAGAGAAAGCATAGGGAAAAACTGGCGCTGCACCTGCGGCGGGCGAATCAAGAAAGGAGTATGTGACCGTGTTGAGGAACTCGCGGACAGCCACGTCCATCCAGACCACAGACCGCCCTACCTGCACCTGATACCGCTGTCAGAGATTATCATGATGGCAGTGGGTACCAAAAGTACCACTACCAAAAAGGTCAAAGGCGCATGGGAAATACTGGTGGATAAGTACGGCAGCGAGGTTACAGTGCTGTTGGATGCTGAACTTGATGGTATAGACGGGGTAGACCCAACTGTGATACATGCCATCAGGATGTTCCGCGAAGGAAAGGTCAGGGTGATACCGGGCGGCGGTGGGCAGTATGGCAGTGTGGAAGTGGATGACGAAAACCTGACATCGCCAGAGGCAACAGACCAAACCAAAACCCAAGCTCAGGCCGAGGGTCAGCCACAGCGTTCACTGACCGATTTTTGAATTGAAATATCGATAACACCGATAAAACGGATAATATCAATAATAGTATTATTATTCCATAAATAAAAACAAGGATTTCCTATGAACTTAGACCTCACGTACTGGTATCTCTTCCCAGTAGGGTTAGTCATTGCTACCCTTGCAATGTCTGCAGGCATCTCAGGTGCTAATTTCT
>DAOWEE010000370.1 GCA_030638625.1 Methanosarcinales archaeon | reverse complement strand
CTTCACAAACCTGGGCTCAATACAATACCACGATTTACAATCACACCGTATACAACATAAACACTACATGGAAATATTATGTTAGTGTGACCGACGGCATCCTGGGGCACAATGCAACTGCGCCGCTTATGGCACCAGGGTCTTATTACTTGATTGACGGTGAAGACAGCACCGGAGCAGGCGTGGTCACGGTTGTAGACAAAAGCAACAGCACCATCAACTTATCTGCACCTTATACTGCTGATTTCAACAACGACAACAATGTCATCCTTCAGTATAAAACAAATAGCAGTAGTACGTGGGAATCTTCAAATATTACATATGACCGACAGTTGCTTGAATACCTGATATTTGTAACCGGACTTAACAACACCAACAACTACGATATCAATGTAACCTACATTGACCCTGATGGCATATATCCTGTAACAAATGTTACCCAGTTTATGTGGAACCAGACCTTGCCATGGCCTTAACCGATCTTACCATGTCCATAAGGTAATTTTCATAGGATACTTTATTGATTTCTTAGTGCTGCTAAATTGTGTCTGGCCATCGTCTTTGATTTCAACTTTTGAATCCACATTTAACTGTAAATAGATAGCGTTTCCTGAAGTATACCTGTCTGGCAGGGAATCATCAAGGGTTGAAACAGGTATTATAAATTTAATAGTATCTGTTTTATTGAACTGAAACGGAACTGAATCAGATACATCTACCCCGTTTCTAAATACTGTATAGTCTTCATCTTTTAATTTATCCTTATCTTTAAGGTCATAATCAGCGTCAATTACATTCCCGATTCTAATCCATTGAAAATCTGATTCATTAGTATCCTCAAACAACCAATTACTTATAGTAAATGTAATGCCATTTGTAATAAGGTCAAAATCTTCTGGTTCTATCACAAATAAAATTTTAGTTGGACTAGCATGACCAAATAAATCTGCACCATTAAATTGTCCAAAGGTGGTGTGCTCGGTCGTCGCCAGTCTGGTTACAGCCACAACATCGCTTTGTTCCCCAACAGCGTCTATTGCAGCAGTATTTGCTTCAGACACATTTATAAGGGATTCATTGACCGGACGTATCTGTATGTAGAAATAATATCCTTCCAATCCCAGGGCACGAGACACATTCTCAAGTTCAGCAGAATCTGTTGATGAAGTCGGATATTCCCACCAAAAAACATCACTACTAACGTCTGAATCATGCTTTTCCATAAACACATTCAATTTACGTGAGTCAATTGTATGGTTTCCGTCAGATTTGATTAAACCAATCTTCCTGACATAAGTCTGGTTTTCATCCCACACAGTATTCCATTCAGTCCCGAAATCATTACCGTCTGTCCAGTATCCCTCATCCTTTACCAACAGTGTTGCAGCCCGGTCAGCAACAGGATATAATTCTTTTGAGTATCCCGTGTATGGTGTCATAACACTATGAATAGTATAGGATGCAAACAAAAAGGCAATCAACAGTACTCCTATGCCTGTGAGGAAATCGATGCTGATCATTGCCTTTTCATTTTGGATATCATGTACAAAAGCCATAAACATCAACCCTGTGTCAAATAAATGCCTGTTAGGTTACTGGTAATTTTAATCTTTCCAGAAGCACTCGAAGCAGAACCATTGACATATACCAGTTCATCAACGCTGCTTAACGGGACATATACAGTCACATCCCTGTACCCTGATTTAATCCTCAATGCTTTTTGACCATGCTTAAAGGGATTGTCTTCAGATACTTCAATGAAATATGCGTTGTTGGCTACTTCTTTTGGTATATCTATAACTGAAACACTCTGACCTTGAACCGGTATAGACAAATAGGCACTGGTAATGCCAAAGGATACCTGATTGCCCACATCTTTGAGTTCAGTATATATGGCCTGCTGTGTAGAATTGTCCACTACTGATGAAAATGACATGGTCATAATCCCGAAAAACAGGACTGACATGCTGAATATCAAGATATAATCAATGGGTATAGCCTGTCCGCTTGAATCCTTATGTAGTGCCCGCATTTAATCGTTCACCCCACAGTGGACCTGATTTTAGTTTCATGGACAGATAGGCCTAGACTATGATCTGGGTTTGTGATTACTGCGGATACAGTATCATCTCCCGAAAATGTGGATGAATATGTGGCACCCGCATTTGAAACGCTTTTATTGAGATACCTGTCCCATGCCTGGTAATTCTGGCTGGTAATATTAATGGATACGCTGCTCACGTCTCCTGTGAAAATACTGCTAAACTCGTCATCTACCGCATATGTCCTAATCCTGGTCGTGCCCTTGCCGCTACTGGACATATTAGCACCAGATATATTGATTATATGTATCATTACCCCAACATTATTTGCGTCCAATTTGCCCACATATATCAGTGGTTCAATTTCCATTAATGCGCCGCTGGGATAAGTGCTGAAAACAGCACCGTTTTCATAGACTATAATCCTGTTTTTGTATTCATAACTTATTGTACCCGGCAACCATGATTGCGAAGTGGTCCCGTCAACATCAGTATAACTTACACTAACCCTGGTATTATTGGGCACTACTGCAAGTGTTCCACCGTCCACTGGAATGCTGGTGGTCCTGGCCGTGCCCGCCCCTGTAATCGGGCCTCTGACAACTTCTTCTATGTCATTATGAAGGACTGAAAAAGAGTTTTGCATATTCTGTAGATGAGTACTTAATTTGGCACTATCCAACATCGGAATACCTGCACTATATATGATTCCGATTGAGACGGTAACAATCACCAAAATCAATATCATTCCGATTACAGGAGATACACCACTATCATTATCTGTAAAGTTACTTCCTTCTTTTGCCATTATAAATCCAGATAAAGTTATTCACACATTAGTATATAACATTTTATTACAGCAGAGAACTGTTATACAGCAACTGACCACAACATACCGGCAGCAAATATGTATAATTTATGACATTATTACGGTGCAGCAATCTGCCGATACAGCGTATCCCTTTGCACAGGGTCACGACCAGCACCCCTGATAATCCACTGGAATTCTTCAGGCGGCATATATTCACCATTAGCCGCACCAGCGCTTTTTGAAATACTTTCCTCCATCAGGGTACCCCCCAGGTCATTGGCACCACACATTAAGGCATACTGCGCCATCTTCTTACCAAGTTTCACCCAACTGGCCTGGATATTCCTTACATGTGGGTACAGCAGGATGCGGGCCATGGCGTGAACCATTAAATCTTCCATTCCGGTTGTGGCATAGTAACCCTCAGCCATCAACCGTTTGCCCAGGGAATTATTGTACGGCATAAAGGGCAGGGGTACGAATTCAGTGAACCCGCCTGTCCTGAGCTGGATGTCCCTTATAGTGAGTATGTGCTGCATACGCTCGGTCATGGTTTCTATATGCCCGTACATAATAGTGGCCGTGGTAGGTATGCCTGTACGGTGTGCGGTTTCGATTACTTCTATCCACTGTGATGACGTTAGTTTATCAGGGCATATCTCCCTGCGCACCCTGTCAGATAATATTTCGGCAGCAGTGCCGGGCATGGTATCCAGGCCGTCATTTTTAAGTGCCGCAAGGGTATCCTTGATACTGGTTTGGCTGTTTTGGGACATGTGGAATACTTCCATAGGCGAAAAGGCATGAATGTGCAGTTGAGGGAATCGTGATTTAATGGATCTAAGGATATTGCAATAATCTTCCAGGTACATGTCGTCCATCAACCCGCCCTGTATACAGACTTCAGTAGCACCAACCTGGACCGCATCAGATGCTTTTTGTGTAATCTCATCAACGCTCATCCTGAAGCCCTTATGTTCCTTGAAAGAACAGAATGTACATGTTCCTGTACAGTTGTCTGAAAAAGTTATGTTACGATTTACAATGTATGATACTGAGTTGCCGACCAGACCTGCATTCAGGACGTCTGCAAATTTTAACACTGCCGCAGGGTCACATTTAAGGAGGTCAGATGCATCATTGATGGTTGCTGCCCCTTCAAGCACTCTTTCTACAATGTCTTGAGGAAATTCTGTAGGGACATGTTCAAAAATATCGTTCAACACGGCTGCATATTGTAAACTCATAACAACCACATCAATTATTATTCGTTTCCAATCGTGTATATTATTTAAAGTTTTATAGATTGACTGATTGAGATCGGAAAATAATCTATAAGTGTCTTGCAGGTAATCCATAGACCATGACCCTGCAAAGATTGTCAATGCATCGTCCGGATTCTCACCCCACTCCACAGGTCGTGGGTTTTGGCGCCCTTAACCTGGATAAGATATACTATGTGGATAGGATTGTCAAGCCTGATGAGGAAGGTTTCATCAGTTCGGTCGAAAACCATCCTGGCGGTTCGGCCGCCAACACCATTGTGGGGCTGTCCCGGCTGGGCATAGTAGCCGGGTATGTGGGAAAGGTTGCAGATGATGAGGCAGGCAAATTATTACTGGATGACCTTGCATCCGAAGGTGTGAATGCACATGGAGTGGCCGTTTCCAGTGGCAGGAGCGGGGCGTGCCTGATAATGGTCGACCGCCAGGGTGAGCGTGGGATACTGGTTGACCCGGGCGTAAATGACACTATCACGACTACAGATGTGGAAATAGGCAGGGACACAGGCCTGGAGTTGATAAACAATGCCGAGCTGGTTCACTTTACCTCTTTTGTGTGCAGGGGCTCAGACACATCATTCGAGACTCAAAAACACGTTGCATCCCGCACAACCGCTGACCTGAGCTTTGACCCGGGCACGCTGTATGCTGAAAGAGGTATGGAAGCACTGATGGAGTTTATCAGCCGGGCACGAGTGGTGCTGCCCAATGACCATGAACTGAAACTTATGACCGGCTGCCGGAACGTAAGGGATGGTGCTGACATGCTCATGGATGCCGGGGCGCAGTGGGTGGCTGTGAAGATG
>DAOWEE010000078.1 GCA_030638625.1 Methanosarcinales archaeon | reverse complement strand
GTTGAGGAAGCCGAGATGGAAGAGCTTGTCGACCCGTCTATTAAGATGTGTGCAGCATCCACGCCAAGTTATGTTGGTTCGCACCTGACAGGATACGACAGGATGGTCAAGTCATTTGTGACCACCTTTGCGAAAAAGGGTAAACCAAATGAAAAGCTTAACATCATTCCCGGGTTCGTGGATCCCGGTGATATCAGGGAGATTAAGCGGATACTATCGTTAATGGGAATACCCAATATCGTATTCCCTGACACAACAGATGTATTCGATGCGCCCCTGACAGGTGAAGCGTTTGAATTTCCAAAGGGCGGCACGCCCATTGGTGATATAGAGGATGCGGCTAACTCCCAGGGTACTATGGCACTGTGCAGGATGGCAGGCGGTGCTGCGGCTGCGACCCTTGAGAAACAGTTCAAGGTTCCGGCAGTGATAGGTCCTGTGCCCATTGGTATCAGGAATACTGACCGTTTTATCATGGAAGCAGCAGAACTGGCTGATGTGCCCATCCCCAAAGCTCTTGAACATGAAAGGGGCAGGGTGGTGGATATGATGACTGACGCTCACCCTCACTTCCACGGGAAGAGGGTGGCTATATTCGGTGACCCTGACATCATCAGCGGACTGACCAGCCTGATACTGGAGATGGGAATGGAGCCCGCATATGTGCTCACAGGCACTCCGGGCAAGGCCTTTGTCAAAGAAGTTACTGAACTGATCGGTCCTGACAGTCCTGGTTCAGAGGTCTTTGAGAATGCTGACCTGTTCACCCTGCACCAGAGGATAAAGCAAAATCCTGTTGATCTGCTCATCGGCAATACCTACGGGAAGCACATTGCACTGGCAGAGGATATTCCGTTGATACGTATTGGTTTCCCTATAATGGACAGGGCCAACCTGCATCATTTTCCGATCATGGGATATGCAGGAACGGCACGGCTGGTGGAATGGATCGGGAATACGTTTCTGGAGCGCAAGGACAGGGATGCAGACCCGTCAGTACTTGAGATCGTACAGTAGAAAGGAAAAATAACAGGAGTGGATAGCAATGCCTGAAGTGATGAGTGTAGTGAACACGCTGGATGAAAGACAGCCATATATTGCACAAAAGCAGGTTAAAAAGGGGACGGTAGTTCCCCTGGCCTGCGACAATAATTCCCTGGCCGGGGCCATGAGCCAGCGAGCTTGTGTATATTCAGGGGCCAGAGTGGTACTGAACCCGGTAACCGATGCCGTACACCTGGTACACGGTCCTATTGGATGTGCCAGTTATACATGGGACATCAGGGGTGCTATGTCCAGCGGTGCCCAGACCTACCGCACCAGTTTCACCACTGACATGAAGGAGCTGGATGTGGTGTTCGGGGGCGAGAAAAAGCTATCAAGGGCAATAGATGAAATTGTGGAGAAGTATCAGCCACCTGTGATATTTGTATATTCCACCTGTATTGTGGGTATCATCGGGGATGACATGAAAGCGGTATGCAAGGTTGCTACTACGAAACATGGAATTCCAGTAATACCAGTACAGTCGGAAGGGTTCAAAGGTAACAAATCCGATGGATATAAAGCAGCCTGTAATGCCCTTAAGCAGATAATTGGCACCAGAGAGCCCGAGATCAAGTCAGAATACAGGATTAACCTGCTGGGTGATTTCAATGTGGCAGGGGATGTGTGGCTGATAAAGCCGCTGTTCGAGCGGATGGGTATCCAGGTTATGGTCTCTATGACCGGGGATGCCACGGCCCGTACTATTGCACAGGTTCATGGTGCGCAGTTGAATTTAGTACAGTGTAGCGGTTCCATGACTTACCTTGCCAAATGGATGGAAAAGGAGTACGGCATACCATTTATCAAGATAAGCTTCTTTGGCATGGAGGATTTGAGCATAGCTCTCAGGCAAACTGCAGAATTCTTTGGGTCAGAGGAGATGAGCCGGGTTGCGGAGGATATTATCAGGGAAGAGACAGCCCGGATAAAGCCAGAGATAACCCGCATTCGTGAACGGCTTTGCGGCAAGAAAGCGGCCATTTATATGGGCGGTGCGGCCAAGGCACTGACCCTGATCAAAGGATTCAGGGAACTGGGTATAGAAGTAGTAATAATCGGCACCCAGACCGGCAAGCGAGCCGATTATGAGCAAATAAGCTATTCGGTCAAGGACGGGACTGTAATAGTTGACGATGCCAACCCCCTGGAACTGGCTGACCTGCTGGTGAAACAGGAGGCAGACCTGATGGTGGCCGGTGTTAAGGAGCGGTTCATTGCCTATAAGCTGGGTGTGGCATTCTGTGATTTCAACCACGACAGGTCTGTGGAGTTCGAAGGATATGATGGTTTTGTCAACTTTGCCAGGGAGATTGATGCGTCAATTAACAGTCCGGTATGGAAAGCATTGAAACAGCAATCGAATGAGCAGATAAATGAAAACACACAGGATATTGTAGAATCCATAAACATATTGAATACAGAGATGGAGGTTCGGGTATGACCGAAAGGAATTATGTCACGGTGAACCCCTGCGTCATGTGCCAGCCTATGGGCAGCGTGCTGGCGTTCAAGGGTGTGGAGAATTCCATGGTACTGATGCACGGGTCCCAGGGATGCAGCACGTATATGCGGCTTCACCTGGCACATCATTTCAGGGAACCAGTGGATATTGCTTCCAGTGCACTGAGCGAAAGGGGTGCGGTGTATGGCGGCAGTGAAAACCTGAAAAAGGGATTAAAGAACGTGATTGAAAGGTATAACCCAAAAGTGATAGGTGTGGCTACTACCTGTATGGCCGAAACCATAGGAGATGATGTTCCCAGTATAATTAAGGAATTCAGGGAAGAGAATGGTATTGGGGATGATATCTCAAAGGACGTTCTTATAATCCCTGTATCTACTCCCAGCTATAATGGCAGCCATGTGAACGGGTACATCAAAGCCCTTGATGCTATTGTCCGCCATATGACAAAAGAGACACAGGAAAAAACTCCCAACGGTAAGGTCAATATTATCCCTGGTGAGCATCTCTCTCCTGCTGATATTCGGGAATTGAAACAAACAGTATCAGATATGGTCGGGCCATATACCCTTCTGCCTGACATATCTGATACATTCGACGCCCCCATACTGGATGAACTGCCAAAGATAGCCTGCGGCGGCACGGCAATACCTGATATTGCAGATATGGCGAACAGTATGGCTTCCATAGGTCTTGGGTTCAGTAAAAACTTACCAGTAGAATACCTGGCCGAAACCCATGGTGTGCCAGAACATAATGTGCCTATGCCCATAGGTCTTATGAATACCGACCAGTTCTTTGAAGCTTTATCTGATATATCAGGGTGTGAAGTCCCTGACAAATACCAGAACGAACGGGGGCGTCTGCTGGATGCCATGGTGGATGTGCATAAATATCTTTATGGCGTACGAGCTGCCGTGTACGGTGACCCTGAAAAAGTAATAGGCTTAGTCACCTTTATGCTTGAGCTGGGGATGTACCCGGTTCTTGCAGTATCAAGCAGCAAGAGCCTGGATTTTTGCAGGCGGATGGAGGCCATTATAGATGAGATCAAACCGGATTGCAGGACTACCATTTTGGATGGAGTGGATTTTGATACGCTCAATGATGCTGTCAGAAGCGTCAGACCAGATATTCTTGTCGGGGATTCCAATGGGAAATATATTTCACAGGCAGAGAACATACCCCTATTGAGGATTGGCCTGCCCATTCATGACAGGGTTGGGGCCCAGAGACTGCTCATGGTGGGTTACAGGGGTGCAATGGAATTAATAGACCGTATCACCAATACTATCCTTGAAGCAAAGGAGTTGGAGTGTGTGAAGCCACCCTTGAAGATGTGTTCCATATGTGAGGGATGATAATGGTTACAACATTAATTGATGCCCATAACCACCTGGGCG
>DAOWEE010000214.1 GCA_030638625.1 Methanosarcinales archaeon | reverse complement strand
TTTTACCCTGCAATATCTCATTGATGAGTTCCCGGCAGGCAAAATACTCCTCTTTCTGCATAGAATTTATGTGTAGGTCATCGTTACTTATAAGTACTTACCTATCGCTATTTAAGACAAAATGTTTAAAAAATCTGACATTGCGTTAACATTTTAAAGTTACATAAATACGGGTGTAGAATATTCTGGTGTAAAATACTAAAAAGAAGGTTTGGTCATGGTAGAAAATGAATCTGGGGTTGACGAAGCTGAATTTAAAAGGAGATTAAGTGTAGTTAAAAACACTCGAATAATGAGAGACTACCGAAATGTCATGCCAGATACCAACAGTGAAAAGGATGAGGTGGATGACGGAATACCCCCCATCTCAATTGACCCGGCTGGAAATCCTGCTCTAGAGACACCAAAAGGTGAAATTACTGAAAAAGAAACATCTGCTGATACATCAAAAGGTGTAATTACTGAAAAGGAAACATCTGCTGATACACCTAAAGGTGTAATTACTGAAAAAGAAACATCTGCTGATACACCTAAAGGTGAATTTTCTGAAATGAAAACTGCTACAGATGCAACAGAAAAAAAAATAACAGGGCCGGATACTTCTGCTGACACCAGCAATACAGGATTTAAGCCTATTGAACAATCTGAACCCAAAGGCGATAAGACCTCTATTGATGAGGAAAAAGCGAATCAAATTGCCGATGTCAAGGAAATTAAATCTGAATCCAAGGGTTCAGAAACTTTACTCTCTGAACTTATTATGCCGGGTGGAGACAAACTTAATATCGATTCTTTACGAAACCGCATAGGCGACAGTCGCACAATAGAGCATAGAAGAGTGGTATTGCCCGATACCGTTGAATCAATATGGGAGAAGACATTAGAGGAAATCACGAAACTGGAAGTTGAAGAGGTTATCACACCCGAAGAAATCGGTGAAACTACTGAAAAACTTTCGTTTATTGAGCGCATTACACAGCGTTTTAAACGGGAGAGGTTGGTACTGGAAGAATATGATCTGGAAAAGCACGGACCTCTTGTCGATTTATCTTTGCCCGAAAACTTCCCGCTTGAAGAGATTGAAGTTTATGCTGTAAATGAACCCTATGCTTATGTCCGGGTTGTTTATAATTCCAGCAAACACACTTATCTGTACCAGACCCTTGAGCCAATACTAAGTGAAGGAGAGATACAACTTTTTAATGAGTTAAAGGTGAGACTCGGTGAAACATTGGATGTAAATCTCACTCAACTGGAAGAAAGCGGCGCTAAAAAGTATCTCAGGGACAAAGTGAATGATATCCTTTGGGATTATCAAATGAAAATTGACACATTATCCTTTACCAAGATAATGTATTTTCTTTACTCCGAGTTCATGGGCTATGGAATAATCGACCCTCTGATGCATGACTCTAATCTTGAGGATGTTTCCTGTGACGGTCCATTTTCATCCCTGTTTGTCTATCATAGGAAATACGAATCTATCGAAACTGATATTAGATTTGCGGAGGAATCAAAACTTGACGGTTTTGTGACAAGGATAGCACAGATATGTGGCAGGCATATCTCTATTGCTGACCCGCTACTTGATGCCACAATGCCCGACGGTTCAAGGATACAGTTGACATTGGGACGGGAAGTGACCACCAGAGGCAGTTCTTTTACTATCAGGAAGTTCAAGGAAAGTCCACTGACCCCACCCGACCTCATAGATTTCCGTACTTATTCGACATCCATTACAGCATATCTGTGGTTAGCTGCAGAGAACAACAAGAATATTGTTTTTGCAGGTGGCACCGCTTCTGGAAAAACGACTTCTATGAATGCCATAGCTTTATTCATCCCACCTGAGACAAAGATAGTCTCTATTGAGGATACCAGGGAGTTGAACCTGCCCCATCCGAACTGGATAGCTGGTGTGACCAGGGAAACATTCACTGGCGGAGAGGTGGGTTCCATTGATATGTACGACCTGTTAAGGGCAGCCCTGAGGCAGCGCCCTGAATACCTGCTGGTGGGTGAGGTACGAGGTCAAGAGGCATACGTATTGTTCCAGGCCATGAGTACCGGTCACACTACATTCTCGACAATGCATGCTGATTCAGTACAGTCTGTAGTACACCGTCTTGAAAATCCTCCCATCAACGTACCCAGGATAATGCTCCAGGCTCTCGATATCGTTGTAATTCAGGTACAGGTAAGGATTGGGGAAGATAGGGTTAGGCGGGCAAAATCTATTACAGAGATTGTGGGTGTTGATGCCAGGACCGGAGAATTACTTACAAACGAGGTATTCACATGGAATGCATCAAAGGATGAATTCGCTTATTCAGGCAGGTCGTATGTACTTGAATCTGTAATGAACAACAGGGGCTGGAAGGATGAGTCTCTTCAGGATGAGCTCAAAAAGAGGCAAGAGGTTCTTGAATGGGCTCGGATGAAGAACGTTAAACATTATGAAGACGTAGCTAAGATTGTTGTATCGTACTATCGTGAACCAGAAACATTGATGGAAATTGTGAGGAAAGAACTCTATGGTAGTTAGGCATCTCAGTAGTTATTCGTATCACTTATTTGGAGAATACTTCAAAAAACGACGTGACCGTTACTTTGACCTGAGACAGGAATTGCTCAAGACCAGGATGAACATAAGTTATGATATGTATTTGTCGCTGGCGGTAATGTGTTCCATATTGATGTCAATAACAGGACTCACACTTGCAATTTTGTTTGTATCACTGTTCGGTGCGCCTGACATTACATTGACGCGCTCGGTAATAACTGATATTTTTGAAAGTTTCCACCAATATAAAAATGTATTTTTAGCGGTTTCAACTATTGTTTTCTTCATTGTCATATTTGGTGGAGGGACATATGTTGCGTTCCTGAATTATCCAAAACTCGTTAACAGTGACAGAAGACGTAATATTGAATTGATGCTTCCCTATGCAGTGCATTATATGTCTGCTATGTCAGGTGCCGGTGTAATACCTGTTGATATAATGAGCAGTCTTGCAAAGAATAAAATATATGGTGAAGCGGCAAAAGAAGCATCGTATATAGTACGGGACATAAAGGTGATGGGTAATGACCTTGTTCATGCCATGAAGACTGTGGCTGCAACCACTCCATCTTACAGGTACCAGGAATTTCTTCAGGGTGCAATTACTATCGTTTCATCCGGCGGTGACCTGGAAGCATATTTTAAAATAAAAGCTGAACAATATGTTATTGAGAACAGGCGTCAACAAAAGGAGTTTCTTGAGACATTAGGTTTAATTGCCGAAACTTATATTACTGCATTTGTTGCAGGACCGCTGTTTTTAATCGTGATGATGTCGATCATGGCCACAATGGGGGGCATGGATCTAATGTTAATGTATTTATTGATATACGTAGCAATCCCGATTGCCACCATTATATTTGTGATACTTATTTCCAGCATAACTCCGGAGGTGTGAGCTTTGACAGATGATAAAACACCGACAAACCTTGGACTTGATGATGTTTCTTTTGAGGGACTGGATGAAGATAATGTACTTTTGGAGATGACCCGGGCCAATAAATGGATTAAAATTCGCAATTTTTTAAAGTCACCTCAGCAGCATATGAAAAAACAGCCAATTTACGGAATGGCATTCAGCATTCCTATTGCCCTGATTTTTCTGGTACTTGCCGGTCTGAAAACTGGATTCACACCTGCCTTTGATAATGTAATACTGTTCACCATACTGATTGCTATCATCCCACCCGGAGTTCTTCAGCATACGCGCAGAAAGACCGTTAAGAAGATTGAAGAATATTTCCCAAATTTCCTCAGGGATGTGGCTGAGATGAACCGGTCAGGCATGACCCTTACTCGCTCAGTTAACACGATTGCTAAAGGTGAGTATGGTGAATTGAGTCATGAGATCAGGCAAATAGATTCCATGCTGTCCTGGGGTATATCATTTGAAGAAGCCCTTGAAAAATTTGCAGACAGGGTTGAAACGCCTCTGATATACCGTTCTGTGGCTCTGATAAACCAGGCCAGTCGGGCTGGCGGTAATGTTCCTGATGTGCTTGAGGTAGCTGCCAAAGATGCCTATACTCTAAAACTGCTGGAACGGGATCGGCTCAGTAACATGATTATTTATGTAGTCATAAGTTACATGTCATTCCTTGTGTTCCTGTTCGTTATCGGAATACTTTCCTATAGCTTTATTCCTGTGATGGCTGAAGCTGGTATTAGTGCTGCGAAGACAGGTGGTGGAGCAGAAAATTTAATTGGTGTATTCGACCCTGATACTTTCAACCGTCTGTTCTTCCATGCGTCATTGATACAGGGATTTTCTTCAGGTCTGGTAGCCGGCCAGATGGGTGAAGGTGAAGCAGTAGCGGGATTGAAACATTCTGTAATACTTTCATTGGTTGCGTGGTTAACATTTACGTTTATAATCTGAGGTAGTTATTATCTATCTTTAACACATGTAACATCTAATTTCGATAGGAAGGTCAACATGGTACTGGATAAACTGGGAAGCTCATTACAGAATACCCTGAAAAAGTTAGCCGGGGCTGGCAGAATTGATGAAAGGGTTGTGGGAGATGCGGTTAAAGAAATACAGCGTGCACTGCTGCAGTCGGATGTCAATGTTAAACTGGTGATGGAGTTATCCACGACGATTAAGAATCGGTCGTTGAAGGAAGATGTTCCCACAGGTATGAGTCCTCGTGAACATGTGATAAATATCGTGTACCAGGAACTAATTAATATAATGGGTGCCGGGACTGATGTGAAGCTTACGGGACAGAAGATAATGATGGTGGGACTCCAAGGTAGCGGAAAGACCACTACCACTTCAAAACTTGCCAGGTTTTTCCAGCGAAAAGGATTAAAACCGGCAGTGATTTGCGCTGATACGTACAGACCTGGCGCCTATGAACAGTTAAGTACGTTATGTGACCGGTTGAATGTGACGTTCTATGGTGAGAAGGACAATAAGGATGCAGTTGCCGTTGTCAAGCGTGGCATGGATGCTGTGGGTAAGCACGATGTATTGATTATTGACACGGCTGGCCGGCATGCTATGGAAGATGACCTGATTCTGGAAATGGAGCAAATTCATGCAGTATCCAGTCCTGACCATAAGCTACTTGTGATAGATGCGGCACTGGGTCAGCAGGCAAGTGAACAGGCTAAGGTGTTCAACCAATCCATAGGCATCACCGGAGTAGTGATTAGTAAACTGGATGGTACTGCTAAGGGCGGTGGTGCACTTTCAGCTGTATCCGAGACCGGTACGTCAATTGCATATATCGGTACTGGTGAGAGACCTGACGATTTTGAGAAGTTCGAACCTGACCGGTTCATATCCAGGCTTTTAGGCATGGGTGATATCAAGAGCCTTGTCGAGCGTGCACAGGAAGCCATGGCTGAAGAAGAGTTCGATGTTGAGAACATGATGAAGGGTAAATTTACCTTGAAAGACATGTACAAGCAGATGGAAGCCATGAACAAGATGGGGCCGCTTAAGCAGATTATGCAGATGATGCCTGGTCTTCCGATGCTTCCTAAGGGTACGGACATCTCAGAGGAGCAGTACCAGACCACAGAGACTACGCTAAAGAAGTTCAAGGTCATCATGGACAGCATGAATGAGAAAGAACTGGAAGAGCCTAAGGTAGTAGGCAGCAGCAGGACTAAAAGGATTGCTATGGGTTCAGGGACGTCTCCTGAGGATGTCAGACTTTTACTCAAGCAACATAAAATGATGCAGCAGGCATTTAAGGGATTGCGTGGTGGGAAGTTCAATATCCAGAAGATGATGAAAAAAATGGGCGCATAAGTGTGTTTCATGGATTCCTGCATGTTTTTTCAGGGAAAATGATAAATACACCTTTTGATATATTTTAATTCAAAGATTTAATTTCGGAGGGATGGATGATTAGAATAGCTTTAGATAATTACTTTTTACAGACTCTGGCTACTGTGCTTGGTATGTCCTTTACCATGATTGCGGTTGCGCTTGGTATAATGTATCTGTTCGAAACAGGACTTCCACTACCGGCACCGGTAATTTTCCTGGTATTTGCAATTGGTTTCATAATGGGTTCTGTGTTCTTTGAGAGAAGGGGCGCCGAACATCCATGGTCGTTAGTAGGCGGAGCAGTTGCATCTATGGGTATAACTTTTATTGTCATGTCTGTGGTAGGCGGTATCCTGTTCTTGGCCAACGGCGGGCTTAACACCATGCCTATGGATACAGTGTTGTATTCATTATCAGCCTGCATGATAGTAAGCATGATAACATTGAATTTCGCGTCCTACAAACTACAATATATATAAGACTATAGTGACATTTTGTTCAGGTGCATGGCTTTGGACGTCAATACAGTTTCACGTGTAGAGTTACTTGACATCACTACACGGGTAGAGGAACTGGTAAGGGACAGCAGCGTACAAAGCGGTATATGCGTGGTGAGTACCCGGCATACTACCACGTCAATCATATTAAACGAAAATGAACCAGGTCTTTGCTCTGATATCCTGAACCTGCTTGAACGGCTCATTCCTCCTTTGGCAGGTTACGGTCATGACAGGATAGATAACAATGCTGATGCACACCTGAAGGCTGTAATGCTTGGTTCCAGTGAGTCAATTCCCGTAATTGATGGAAAACTGGTGCTGGGTACCTGGCAGCGCATTTTTTTTGCTGAACTGGACGGACCCAGGCATAGGAGTGTGGATGTGACCGTGATTGGGCAGGAATGAAAGGGTGGGGGAAAGTGTCAGGTAACCAGTACAGGTATAGTCATGAAATCATATGATACAACGATTTACGTGTTCCTTTACTCTGGACATGTTAGTGCTATTTCGAAAGGATTTTAGTTGAGTGTCTGTAAACTTCTTGGGAGCTATCTAAAGGCATGTTTACATCAGTGAATTTTTTCGATTAACAGATGGTATTTATATATACATACTTCTAAATTAGCACCAACACAAGGAAAACAATATATGAAAAAAAAACAAAATGTTTATACAGTTCAAGTGGATATGCTTTGTTGTACTGATTAAACCATCAAGTACATGAAAAGAAGGGTGGGGTTTAGGTCCATTTCGGTAAAGAACAGGCCGAAACCCCACTATGCCCGAAGGCAAAATAAGGTTGGGTTTGAATATACTTAAAGCTTACTTGTTTTGCCTCCGAGATGAATGAATATGGAGGAAATAAGAATATGAAAAGTAAAGGTATGAAATTAGGCGCGGTGCTTGCAGTGATGCTGATTGTAAGCATGGCGTTTGTATCGACAGTGAGTGCAGAAGGTGACCAAGTTGTTACAGAAGAAGAAAAGAGGCAATTAGAGAAGTTTCAAAAAGATTCCAAAAAAGAAATGAAGGATTCTATTAGGAAGTCTTTGGAGAAATCTAAAAATCAAATACTTGACAATAATCCTGAAATGTCAATAAATGCATTTACTGAAGTCCCGAAGGGTACTGATACGACTTTTTCTACAACAGATTGGGGAAACAAAGATAACAGTGGATGGGGAACTGCCAGCAGTGATGCTGACTATTATACATCTGAAAGAAAAGCAGAAGCTACAAGTCGTGCAACTCTGGGTGCGGGGCAGTCATGGGGATGGGCACAAATAGGAAAAGAGTTTTCTGTTTCAGGGACTGGAGGTCAACAGGCTGATATTACAATAAATGGATGGCAAAAAACTCTAACATTAGTTGGGGGTGCTGCTGCTTCTGAAATGACTGTTAATGCAATATTGTTTGATACGACATCAAATAATATAAAAAGTACAAGACAAATATATCATTGGTCGGGAACAGCATTCCCAGGAGGAGAAACGAAAGATCAAACATTCAGTTCTACTCAAAATGTTTATCTTGAATCAGGTCACAACTACATTATGTATATACAAGTGGAAACAAGTGCTTCATCCTTAGTTTATGGTGAAGGAGCTTCAGATGCACTTACAGATAGAGATTTACCAAGTTTTGGCCAATATAAGGGATATTTAAGAATTGATTCTATTAATATTGATTTCAAATAAATAGAATTTTGTGACCTTATCTTTTAGATAAGGTCAATTCTTTATTTATGGAAGGGTTATAATTTGAATGTTAAAATAATAGAAAACAAAGAATTATTTATATTAATTAGAGGAATCAAGGGCGGCATATTATTAGGTACAGTTTTAATTTTTATTTATCTAGCCATTAGACTGATGGCAGTTAATACACTTTTCATTCAAGAAATAACATTAAATGAATTCATAGCTTATTTTATATTACTGGTTTTATTTTTTGCGATCATGGGTGGCATCGCAGGAAAAAGATTTTCAAATGGCAGATCTACAAAATTAATCTGGTACATCGTATTTATCATCTTAAGTCTACCCGGATTTTTTGACATCAGAATTGATCTCAGAAATGGTTTTGTAGTATTTTTCATGATTGGAACGCTAATAGTGATATATGCAGAAACTGCGGACTTAATTTTGAAATGGTGGATTAAAAGAGGAATTGGTTATGAACAATGAAATTGTAACGTTTTCGATGATAATTGTAAGACTGAAAATTAATCTATAAAATTGCATTAATTTTAATTGAAACCCTAATTCTTCTTATATTAGTCACATTATATTATTACAAAATAGCATGTCCAATAATCCCCATCATCACAATAGTTTATTTTAGTTCGATCTTTCTGATGACAATTTCTATAATGACTGGAAGTATAAGCAATCTGGTAAATTTTCTCGGCGGTCCCATTTTACAAATATATCTTTCAGTAATTTTTAGAATAGCAATTGCGTCATTAATTTCAATTGCTTATTTTAGAGATGTTTACAAACTTGCTTTATTGACAATAAGTCTAACAGCAATAATTTCAATTTATAATCGTGAATGGGGTTGGATGAAATGATATTTTTAAGTTGTCCTTATGTATCTGTTAACAAAAAGAAAAATCAGTATTGTATTATTTATATTGGCAAGTTTGATTGGTACAGGTTTTTTAGTCACACAAACAAATAGGCATGAAAGTAGAAGTGAAATCAATTCTACTCAATGTTAATGAGTGCCAAACATTTTTAACACAACTGACTAAACAACAATTTTATCTAATAGTCTGCCGATTATCCTGTTATGGAAGCGCTGTATCTTGAAGATTGCTACCTCAATGAGGTCGAAGCCACTATTGAGAGTGTGAAGGAGGATAAATTCGTGGTGCTGGACAGGACCCAGTTCTATCCCAACTCAGGAGGCCAGCCCTATGATACAGGAAAGATTATCAAAAACGGTGAGGAGTTCATAGTGGTTTATGCTGCCAAATTCGGTGATGCAATAAGCCACGAGGTCTCAAAACCCGGACTGGCCCCCGGTGACAAAGTAAAGGCTGTCATTGATTGGGACCGACGCTACATGTTCATGAAATACCATACAGCCAGCCATATTCTGGCAGCCACCATCCACACCGAGACCGGAGCGCAGATATCAGGCAACCAGATAAGTGAGGAAAAGACCAGGGTGGATTTTAGTCTCGAAGATTTTGACAGGGAATTGATACAATCA
>DAOWEE010000092.1 GCA_030638625.1 Methanosarcinales archaeon | reverse complement strand
ATTGACTTTTAATTCTTCTTTCAAGGTTGTAAGTTTAGAACGTCTATCCTCCAGATTACTTAGTTCTTCATCAAGTTTTTCTTTATCTTCATTTGCCAGTCTTACCTGTTTCTGGAGTTCAGACTGATGGTCTTCAAGTTCATCCCTTGATTTTTGTAACTCGTCACTATCACCTTCAAGTTTTACCTTCGAAGCTTCCAGCTCAATCTGCTTTTTACTAATTTCTGAAGACTCGGCTTCTAACCTTTTCTTATCAGCTTCAAAAGCTTCAACCTCAGCCTCATTGACTTTTAATTCTTCTTTCAAGGTTGTAAGTTTAGAACGTCTATCCTCCAGATTACTTAGTTCTTTATCCAGATTTTCACTATCTTCCTTTGCTAATCTTGCATTTTCCAGGAGTTCTGCCTTCTGCGCTTCAATCTCAACTCTTGATTTCTGTAATTTATCACTATCTAACTCAACCTTGACTTTAGCAGCATCTAATTCTTGCTGCTTTTTATTCAATTCAGCTAAATCGGATTCAGTCTTTCGCTTGACATCATTGGTCTGTTTTTCCTGTTCCTGAATCTCTTTTGTCCTGGTATTGATATCCTCTTCAAGCGCATCCAGTTCTGAACGTTTCTTAGACTTTTCTTTGATCAGGATTTCCAGTTTAGCATTTTCTTCCTCAGTGAGAGCCGACTGTTCTGACATCTGCGATTTTTCAATCTCAAGTTCTTTTTCAGCATTTTCAAGGTCTGCCTGTTGGGATGTAACACTGGATTTCAGTTTATCCAGTTCATCTTTTTTAGTGTTAAGGTCACCCTCTTCCGATTCTATCCGTGTTTTTAAGTCTCGCAGTTCCTGTTGCCGAACTTTTATTTCGTCAATGTCCCTATTAAGGTTGGATTTATTATTCCTGACCTCTTCCTGCCTGCTTTGCAGTTCAGCTAACTTTTCTTCATTCTCACTTTTTAGCCGGACAATATCGTTCTGAGTGATATTCAGTTTTTCAAATTCATCTTCAAATTTTGTCTTCTTTTTCTCGAATTTCTTGATGTCAGAATCCAGCTTTGATTCTGTTTTGTAAAGTGCCTTCAATTCCTTTTCAGATTTTACCCTTTTTTCCCTGGCTTGTTTCGCATCCTTGTCCAGCTTTCCTTTTTCTTTCTCAACCTGTCGTCGCTCTTTCTCCAGTTCAAGCTTTTCTTTTTGTATTTTATCAAACTCGCTTTGATTTTGGGTTTTGAGCGTCTCAAGTTCACTTTGTTTTTCAGAAATATTTTTGAATTCAACGTCCAGCCTTTTTCTTGACTCATCAAGTTTTTCCTCTTGTGAATCTATTTTTGCATGTTCGGATGCCAATCTCGATTTTTCATCAGCAAGTTCTTGTCTTTTATTCTCAATCTCACCTAAATCAGATTCCAGCTCAGACTTTAAGCGTTCCAGTTCACTGATATTCACTGTTTTAGATTTGATATCAGATTCATGCTCACCTAATTTACCGATTTTTTCAGAATTTTCTGCCAGTGATTTATCAAGTTTTTGCCGTTCTTCATCAGCAAGCTTTGACCTTTCAAGAATTTCAGAACGCCTTGCATCAATCTCTTCCTGTGCCTTCTTGTTTTCAAGTTTCAAGGATTCGAGATTAGATCTCAGCTTTTCCATGTCACGCATTTTTCCCTGCAATTCTTGATGGTCATGAGTAACATCAGGCTGAGATTGTTGTGGAATTGTATCAGATGCCGGAATGTCAGAAATTGTACTTTTCTGTTCGACATCATCTTTAACAGATACTAATTCTGTTTCAACAACCTGCTTTTTTTCACCTGGCACCTTCTTTAACGTACCAAAAAAAGAATCCAGTTTATCAAAATCTTCATAACCCTCAGCGACCGGTTCATCAGTTCCTTTTTCTACTGATTCAGACTCTGATTTCTCTCCTACTGTAGAAAAGGCTTCTTTATCGTCAATGGCACTTTTAAAGGGAGCAGGTTTAGATTTGGATTTTCCATCAGGTTCAGATGTCTGAACAGCGGAAGTAACACTCTTTGAATCTGCACGCGGTTTCTTTAACGAACCAAAAAAAGAATCCAGTTTATCAAAATCTTCATACCCCTCTGGGATCGGTTCATCAGTTCCTTTTTCTACTGATTCGGACTCTGATTTCTTTTCTACCGCAGAAGGAAGTTCATCATCTTCAAAAGCATTTTCAATGGGAGTAACTTTGGATTTTCCATCAGGTTCAGATGCCTGAACAGCAGACGTAACACTTTTTGAATCGGCACGCGGTTTCTTTAACGAACCAAAAAAAGAGCCAAGTTCATCCTCAGCTTCATCTTTAGGTACTGCAACCACATCTTTGATTGTGGGCTTTACCTTCCCTGATACCTTAGGAGTTTTGATGGGGGCAATTTCCTCATCCCATTCCCCATCATATGGGGGAAGCATGTCATCATTAACATATTTCCCATTTAATTTCTGGATAAAAAGGTATGAAATACCAAGATGGTCATTATATTGAGGGTCTTTGGATGTTTCCACGTCAACAGTTTCTGAAATCTTCAGCACTGAAGCTTTTATGGATTCATCAATCCACTTCATTCGTACATATCTATTCAGCAGTCCTTCCAGCTCTGTTTTGCCGAACTGCTGAATTAAATAATGCACCCAACGAGTCAGAATCCTCTTAGACCCTTCATCTTGCTCCTCATTATCCTTGGTCATGCCTTAATGAATATATTACTGACTCATTATATTAGTTTTTTCCAGTAATCATCTGGCATATCTATGGCAAGTTTCAAGGCACCTTTTGACCCAGCGGTAAATGGATCTTCCTTTATGACAGTTACTTTTCCTCCACCTACGATTGAGAGTTCTTCTTCGATAAATTCGTCAATGTTCTTTATCAGACTGCCACCGCCGGAAACAATGATATTGTTTCTCAGTTCTTCTCTGAAATCAGGGTCATAGGTAGCTATGAGACTGGTAATCCCTTCAATTATTGGAGGTACAATAGATTCACATGCATCCTTCAATTCCTGTACTATTGACAGTTTAATTGTGGATGAATCCACAGGTACATCTACTTCACAGTCTTTTGATGGCTCTCCCACAAACCCATACTCTTCCTTCCACCTTTTTGCCATCTCCTTGGTTACCATGGCACTGGTATAGTCAGAAGTTATCGATTTTATCAAACTGTCATCAATATAATCCCCGGCTTTACCAAAACTCGTCATATCCTCAGGCTCAGGAAGTGTTCCCCGCACCCTGCAAATGTCAGTAGTTCCAGCACCGATATCCACAACCATTACGTTTTCAAGTAACCCAAGTTCATATGCTACACAGAACGGGTCGCTTGCAACCATAACACCTGTGAAAAAATCTTTGGTCATTTCTGTCAAGATCTTTTTGCTCAGTACACTTGCCTTAGCCGGAACTCCCAGTATTGCATAGGTTTCCGCGTCGTCTGGCAGGTTTAGTGAATTTAAACAGTATTCAAGTAACCCTTTTGCGGCATCAAGATCTTCCTTGTTAGTCTTTAAAACTCCACATTCAATGGGCCGGTGGATATTGAGGGCAACCCGGTGTTTTAAAGCCTCGGCCCCATAGAGTACCTCTTTTTTGAGAAATTTTGATGATATAGCGTCCTTAGGATATCCAACCACATTCTGCTCCAATATGCTCTTACCACTACTGGTCGTCATCGCAATCTTGGATGTACCGAAATCCACTCCAATGAATATCTTTTCAATGGTCTTTTCCTCGGTCTTTTCCTCGGTCTTTTCCTCGGTCTTTACTTTACTCTCATCTTTATTGTTTTTTTTACCACTTGCCAAAATATCACTACCTTTTATGATTTGACGACTTAAGATTTAAATATCTTCAATTAGTTGACTATTTAATAATTGATGATATATTAATATATCTATAAGTACCAAAAATGTTACCATCTGATTGGGATAATCAATGATTTTTTTGTATATCGTGAGGGTAATATCACTATAGTACATTTATTTCATGCATATGTTAAAAAAATATTCGATTCCATTTTATTCCTTCACAGAAATGGCTGTGGGTTCGATGGTGACCTCAGCCTTCATGGAATTAGCAGCAATGCAGCGCTTTTTTGCATGGTCAAGCATCCTCAGTATCTGTTCTTCAGACTCAACAGCTTCTACTTTTGGTCTTAACACTATCTTTGTGAACATCCTGAGTTTATCGACCTTTTCCAGAGTCCCTGTTGCAGTGGATTCAAAAGAGAGAAGTTTAATTCCCATATTTGCAGCCGTACCCAAAAATGTGGTCATAAAACATACATTTGCAGCAGCCACAAACATATCTTCAGGTGTTACAATACCTTCATGTCCACCGAACTCGGGCGGAGTAGCCACTACAATCTGCGGCTTTCCTTCCTGCGGGAAGGTAACAGTTCCAATCTTTTCCCGGTCCCATTTAAGGGAACTTTCATAAGAAAGCATATCTTCTACCATGTCAATTCACAACAAAATTAATAGCATGAAAAATATTAAACCTTTTTGGAATAAACATGAATAGTCTGACAGCCCATATCCCCCTACACTTGTATCATGCCAACCAGTGTGACCCAAAGAAATGCACTGGCAAGAAACTGGCAAAGTTCCATCTGGCGCACCTGCACCGCCAGGCCAGCAAATTGCCAAAAGGCGCTATATTCCTGAATCCAATGGCACAGCAAGCCATCTCACCAGCAGATAACTATAGCCAAGGTATCATCGTACTGGACTGTTCATGGGAGGAAGTGGAACGGGTCTTTCCCACTTTGCAAAAACTCAGGCTTGAGCACAGAGCATTGCCATACCTGTTGGCTGCCAACCCGGTAAACTATGGCAAACCTTTCAAAATGGGTACAGTAGAAGCCTTTGCTGCAACACTGTACATTCTGGGCCATAAGGGTCAGGCAGAAGAGATATTGAATAAGTTCAAATGGGGTCACACATTCCTGGAACTGAACCACGAACCTCTTGAAGCATATTCAAAAGCCAGGGACAGTCGTGAAGTGGTCAGTATCCAGTATGAATTCATGTGATTGAACCACGGCAACTTTACAGTACCCTGGTGGTAGTCTCAAGTTCGAGACCCTTGGAAGTGATTTCAAAACTGATTGAGCGGTTTGGTACAATCAGTCCTCGCATCTTCCTTATAACAAGCCCACGTTCGATTTGGGAACCCCTTTCTTTAACATAGAACTCTATCACACCGTCTGCCAGATATTTCAGGGTATTTATGGTAATATCATCCTGGAGACCAGTACCCACCACTACGAGATGGATGGCGCCCGTGAGTTTACCTATGGAAGACATGAGTTCAATGACCTCAATCACAGAATTTAAGTCATAAGTTCTGATGAAATATGATATGGAATCCAGGACACCCCTGTATTTAGGACCACGACTTTGGGTTATAGTGGTCTTTAACTGGCTCATTGGATCAACTCTCTGCTTCAGGAACTCTTTTGGCGACATCTTTTTCTGCAATTCCGTTGGGATTATGCCGATGAGCCTGGGAGTATAGGCATCTACGAATTCGACAGCTCGAGACTGTTCGTATTTTTCAATATCCCATCCGAACTGTTCCATATCACCCTTAATTTCGGATATAGAATGGTCTGAAGAAAAATAGAAGGCCTCTTCACCACTCATAAGTCCTCCATACAAGAACTGTTTTGTGAATATCTCAGCCCCAGCCCCGGATTCAGCAATCAGGAGAAGTGTGGTGCCAGGGGGTATGCCTCCTCCCATCTGCACATCCAGACCTAACACACCAGTTGTCTGTAGTACATTTTCCGAATTGTCAAATGAAAAATCCATTTATAAACCTTACTAAACTGGAATAAATATTACGATATAATGTTATAATAATCTTTTTGACATCTTTGCTTAAAATCCATGAACAAGATACGGCGCAGTAATCATGAATACAAGCGAAGCCAGCATGAGGATTGCAAATGCGGTGGCAATTTTACCTGCCAAATCCCCCATCTTTTCTTCATTGCCGAATAAGCGTGCCAGTATTGAATGGACTGTATCCTTGAACACGTGCCCGCCATCCAGAGGTAACATAGGCAGGCAATTGAACAATCCTACATAGAAATTCAACCAGCCAATCCAGAGCAGTGAATTTGCCAGCCAGAACACCCCAACACCAAAAGGTGCGGCCATGCCGATGGGTTCATAGAACATGGAAAGTGTACCACTGAATCCCTGGAAACTCCCTATAAAGGGGTTGGGGAATGGAAGTACTAAAATAATAACCCAACCTGCCACACTGCCCATCATATTAGGAATCATTTGCAGAAAATGCAGCAGTTCCCGGGCAGGATATTCTCCCACAGATAATCCGGTAGACCTTGATATTACTACAGTTGAGAACTCACTGATGCCAATAAAACCTTTATCTCCACCGGACGGGTCGCCTGTCAGGTTGATTGTATAATTAACTTTTACATTTTTATTGAAAATACCCAGGGTAATCTTCTGTCCTTTTGTAGTATTTGCCATATAATCAAAAAAGCCCTGTGTATTATTTATGGACGTATTGTCGATACTGATAATCAACATCCCGCCCACGAGACCTGCATTTTCTGCAGGCATTCCCGGCACTATATTTTCGAACCTTGCCCCGCTGATAATCCCGTTTATTTCAGGTTCAGGTATCAATACCACTTCCTGCAATTGCCCGTCATTCTTTGTACTCAATCTTAGAGGCTCACCTGATGGAAGGGAATCAACATATGCATAAAACGCTGAAGCATTATCTATCTTGTTACCATTTACATGGGTTATAAGAGTAAAGTCCGTCAATCCCATCTTATCAGCAGGTGAATCCGGCACCACATCAGTTATCATAACATTGGTCACAGCAGCGATGCTTCCTATAACAATAAAGAACAATATAAATGCCACAAGGGCAGTCACGAAATTGGCCATGACCCCGGCTGAGAGTATCCGCACCCGTTGCCTGCGGCTAGCCGGCTGTATGTCGGGTTGCTTTTCATTCAGTTCATCATCAGTTTCATTATCGGTTTCATCACCAGTTTTACCGAACAGTTGTTCTTCATCAGGTTCGGCGAACCCGCCAATAGGAATGAGGACCATTATAATCCCCATGGATTTGACTTTTATATCTTCCACTTTACACAGAATGGCATGAGAGAACTCGTGTACTATCAGTGTGACCACCAGTCCGATAAGACCCCATACCAGTGGAATGAACTCATTTATCCCTGGTAACAGGAAAATGTTCCTGAGTTCATGAAGTTCACTAGGTGGAGGCATTGTTTGCTGCTGAAGTGAAAACAACATTGCTACATCGGAAAATATGATTAGGGCGAACATCAGGAACATGCCCAGCAGCATTAATGGAATACCTATATCCGCAAATACGCGCCAGAAACCCTTTATGCGGGCAATACGGTCAAGGAAAAGCTGTCCTTTAGTTGTCCGTATCATTAACAGGGGACCGTGGTTGTCAATATTGTATTTTTCGAGTATACCGTATTGTTTTAGAATAATGATGGTCTGCCAGTATACGGCAATTACCAGCAGAATTTTCCAGTACGACTCGATAAAAGTTATTATGATGTTGGGTTGGCTCAAAGATGTGGGTCTCCATATACCGCGTTAATCTAATCAAACATCATAAGGTATCACAAGATTTTTAAACTTATTCATATACTGTAATGAATGAATTATCATGTTCTCTATAGTATATGTTACCACTGGTAGCATGGAAGAAGCACGACAGATTGCAAAGACACTTGTCGAGATGAAACTTGCTGCCTGTGTCAACCTCCTACCCATAGTGTCAATATACCGGTGGGACGGTATTCAGGAAGACAATGAAGTGGCCATGGTCATCAAAACCACATATGAACAAATCAGGAATATCGAGAAGACCGTAAAGGAGATGCACAGTTATACCGTGCCCTGTATAATTTCATTTAGCATTGATGGTGGTTCAATAGAGTATCTTGATTGGATAGATGATAATGTTCTGCCTGTGGGCACTATTAAGAAGGACTGACATTTACTGCCAAAATTGCTATTAACTCTTTCACACTTCGAACATGGGCATGGCTTTTTTGGGCCCAATCATCATTTCCCTGAAATTATTCCTGAGGCCCATGGATAGTGATGATTCACTATCAATCTCATTTACTGCTACGCCGAGTTGTCGCATCTTGTTAGCTAAACTCCTTGCGCTGAAACCGCCAACCCGTTCATCTCCCAATTTATCATTGGTGAAAAACGGAATATAAGTAGCCTTTACACCTTGTCTTAATATCCTGTTCAGGTAGTATAGTACATTCACCTGCACTTCAATATCGTCTATCACGACGTTGGTGCCTGTGTACGGTAACCCGCCCCCCAGTATGAACAATATCCGATTTCCCGGGCGCGCTTCCCATTCCAGCTGCAATAATTTTGCCAATGCGTGGTCAAGCCTGGAAAGACCGCCCGCCCTCATCTTGAATAAATCCTTAGGCGGTAATTGCCACTGGTTAAATGGACCCTGAGCATCATCATCAAAGGTTATGATGTCGATTTCGTCTGCATCTCTTCCCAGGCTTTCCAGTATTGAAACGGCAGCTATCTTTGCAAGTATATGCGGGGCCTTTTCAGGTTTCACCACTTGACCCAGTTTATCACTTTGCCAATCTGAAGTCATCTGTAATGAATTGTCAATAAGTATAGCCAGATTAGTACGCTGCTTGTCCTTCACATGCAATCTGGCAATAATGGAATCAATGCGGCGCCCGCGTGTGCATATCTCCTGCAGGGTGCGGTCCATACTAATGCTGCCTTTACCCTCGTATGGCTGGTATACTGTCCGTCCAATAGATGGTGGGATATAAAAATTAACCCTCAGATTACTGTTGCCTATTGTACCGCATTCCCGTATCAGGGCATTGTAAGTAAGGTCATGGGGATGGTCCATATAGGACAAACAACGCAGTGCTAGTTCACCTTCGATAAGCGGTTCATAGTCATCGTTATGCTCATCTCGCTTGCCTTTACTTTTCCCTTTGAACATTTTATATCACAGTTTATTTCCGATGCCCAATGCGATTTCCTGAACCAATTTTATGGAATACTGGTCAGTCTCATCAGCTATGATAATCCCCTGATGAAGTGCAGCGTCTGTAAACGTGTGTTTGACATCAGAACCCTGCTTAATAGACAAGTCACAATAACGTGACATTTTAATAACACCATCAGTAGATAGCCCCTGTGGTAAGCTGCGGTCCTTTTTCCATGCCTCCCTGGTTTCTTCAGCAAATTCCAGTATCGCCTCCAGTATTACATCAGGAAGCTGAGGCGTGACTTTCTTTAATACATTCCTTTCTGTGGCGCGACTGGCATAGCCTACATAAATGGGCATGAAACGCCTCTTGAGGGCAGCACTGAGTTTGAAGGTACCTTCATCCCCAAAATTTGCGGTTGCCAGGATAATCCAGTGCTCGGTCTTCTTAAGGACCGTTTCCTGGAACTCCAGGGGTAAGGAACCGGTTGAAAGTAACATGAACAGACCTGAATATGCTGAACTGGGGGCTCGGGTGAACTCATCAATAAGGAGATTGCGTCCTGACTTTAATGCCCTGGTCACAGCCCCTTCTTTGTAGGTGAATTTCTCTGCCAGATCTGGATTTCCTGACATTGCAAGTGGATGGAACCCACCTATCATGTGGTATTCGGTCATTCCCTCAGATGCTTCGACCTTAAGGTAACTATCTTCCCCGCCGCCCAACATCATAAGGATATGCTCACCAATAGTGGTTTTACCATTACCGGGAGGACCGTAAAACATGATAGGATATCCTAGTTCGATATACCTGAGTGCCCTCAGTATGGATTCATCCTGTCCTTTAACTTCACAACTTTCAAGAATCCGCAGATAATCTTCCGTGGTTAACATTATGCTTACCTATCTAGGATGTGTGTATTTCAAACTAAAACTGCAATTCACTTAAATGCAAATTCAGATTCCCGTTCAATCTGTTTTAAGAGTTCAATAGCTTTTGCCTTGGAACCAATGTCATACTTTGAATTCAGGAAATTTACTTGTTCTCTGAGAGTGCCAATCTTCTGAGCAGCCACAATTCTATTGATCTTGCCCTTGCCAAACTCTTTTTTGAAGTCTTTCAGTTCCTTGATTATTTCCTCGAATGGATCATATTCTTTTTTGGCACCAAATTGTTCTACCTTTTTCTCTACCTTTTTCTCTTCTGTGAGATAGACGAACGTGCCGTCATGAGCAATTTCTCTTCTCACATTGAAAGCGTGGAGTGCAAATTCATAGGCAGTGAATATACTTGTAATCAGGATAACATTCGGTAATATGAAGTAATACCCGGAAACAAGAGCGAATAACTTCAGTTCATTTCCATAATCCTCAAAGAACATTGAGAGTGAGAATGTTCCCAATGTTGTACTACTGCCCATCAATACAAAACACATCAGCAAACCAACAATAATGTATATAAGTGCTATCGGGATTGAACTTTTGAACACTTTAAATAAGCGTTTTTCAACTGAAAATGATGAAGGGTCATTGATGATTGGGGTAAGTAAACGCACCCATAATGTGGGCATGAACGCCCAAAGTACAGCTAAGATTAAAAACATATCTGGTCTTGAGTCAACAAATTCCAGACCAAAGAGAACAATTGGAAACATAATGGCTCCCAGTCCCATTGAACCAAAAATGATGCCATTCTTTCTGCCATCTACCAGGGCTACCAGTACAGTAATAGTATTTCCAATAGCAAACAATGATACCGGTACAAAGTCAGAAGTGAACAACTTGAAGAATTGGGTGTTTTCTGGTTGGAGAATCTTGAGATGTAAGTATGACCCTGTGTAGGCCGCACCTATAATCCAAAATACTGTAAAACCGATGAAAATATAGATTACACTTTTTATCGTATTGTCCTTTACGTGCCGGACATTTGAAACCCCAAAAGCTGAAGTAATCAAAAGTGCCACAAAAACGATTATTTTATACTTTGCTACCGGGTCTCCCCAAATAATTACGTAAGGTACGACTAGACCTAAGAAAGCCACAATCAAGACAACTATTGATGGAATTGCACCATGAATTGTTTGTTTATCAGTAACATTGTTATCATTTTTCAAAAAGATCCCTCAATATTAATATCTAAAAATGTTGGTAATATAGAAATTACAATTTGCCTACCATACAATTTAATGTATATTCTGTTATATATCTTTTGTTAAAATACATCATTGCGGCTCGCTGAAATACTTTTTTGAACAAAAGATATTTATAGAACTACAAACACTCAATAGCACCGAAATTTAATAGGAGGCTATCAATTATATGGCAGGACAATTAGGTGGACAGCCAATATTCATATTGCGAGAAGGAACTGAACGTTCCAAAGGTAGAGAAGCCCAGAATAACAACATCATGGCAGCTAAAGCAGTAGCTAATGCCGTGAGAACCACACTGGGACCGAAAGGAATGGATAAGATGCTTGTAGACGGCCTGGGAGATGTAGTAATCACTAATGATGGTGTTACTATCCTCAGGGAAATGGATATCGAGCATCCTGCAGCCAAGATGGTTGTGGAAGTGGCCAAGACCCAGGATGACGAAGTGGGCGATGGTACCACAACCGCAGCAGTACTGGCTGGAGAATTGCTGAAGGTATCTGAAGAATTGCTGGAACAGGATGTACATTCTACTATTATTGCCAGCGGTTACAGGATGGCTTCTGATAAAACATCAGAGATACTAAAGACAATTGTGGTATCTGTGGATGAGGACGACGATGAAACATTGCTGAAAATCTCAAACACTGCAATAACAGGCAAAGGTGCCGAAAGTTCCAAGGACATGCTTTCAAGGCTGATAGTTACTGCTGTGAAGGCTGTCGCTGAAGAAGAAGGCGGTAAGAAAGTAGTTGATATCGATAATATCAAGATTGAGAAAAAGGTCGGTGCCAGCATTGAAGAATCCGAACTTATTGAGGGTATGGTCATTGACAAGGAGCGTGTCCATCCCAACATGCCAAAACAGGTAAAGGATGCAAAGATTGCATTGATCAGTGAACCTGTGGAGTTCAAGAAGACTGAAGTTGATGCAGAGATTAGCATCACGTCCCCTGACCAGCTGCAGCAGTTCCTGGACCAGGAAGAGAAAATGCTCAAGGAAATGGTGGACAAGATCATCAATAGCGGTGCCAATGTAGTGGTGTGCCAGAAAGGTATTGACGACATGGCGCAGCATTATCTGGCAAAAGCCGGTATTATGGCAATCAGGCGTGTCAAGAAAAGTGACATGGAAAAACTGTCCCGTGCATCCGGTGCTAGTGTGGTCACCAATGTGGATGAAATTTCCGATTCAGACCTGGGACATGCTAATCTGGCTGAAGAGAAGAAGATTGGCGGCGACAACATGATATATATCACTGGCTGCAAGAACCCGAAAGCAGTTAGTATTATTATACGCGGCGGTACCGAGCATGTGGTTGACAGTGTTGAGCGTGCCATGGAAGATGCACTGCGCGTAGTCGGCGTTACTATCGAGGACGGAAATCTGGTGGCCGGTGGCGGTAGTCCTGAGATAGAACTTTCATTGAGGCTCAGGGAATATGCAGCTACATTAAAGGGAAGGGAACAACTTGCAGTGAGCAAGTTCGCTGACGCACTTGAAGTAATCCCAAGAACCCTTGCAGAGAATGCAGGACTGGACCCCATCGATATGCTGGTAGAACTTAGGTCCCAGCATGAGAAGGGCAATAAGAACGCTGGCCTTGATGTCTATACAGGCGATGTGATCGATATGCTGGCCAACGGTGTTGTTGAACCCCTGAGAGTAAAGACCCAGGCAATTAACAGCGCTACCGAATCTGCAGTCATGATTCTGAGAATCGATGACGTCATTGCATCCGTAGGCGGCGGTCCCGGCGATATGCCTCCCGAGATGATGGGCGGCGGCGGAATGCCACCTGGAATGGGCGGAATGCCCCCAATGATGTAAGAACAAATATATTATGAAACGTACCCTTTTGGGTACGTTCAATTCCTTTTTTTTGTAATTTGTTATTTAGATTCTTTTTTACTAACTTTGCTCATTATCTTTATTTGGTAACCTTGTTTGGTACCAATTGAGAGTATTATTTTTCAGTACAGGTAATTTTATAATGTAACAATTCCCATTCTTAACTGAATGTATAAAATTCGCATACACGGCAGGGGAGGCCAGGGAGCAAAAAAGGCTGCCAAGATGATAGGGTTGGCTGCTTTCAAGATGGGTAAACAAGTCCAGGATTTTGCCCTGTACGGTGCAGAACGGCGAGGTGCACCTGTAATGAGTTTTGTCAGGATAGGTGATACCCCAATACTGGAGCGGGGGTATGTGGATGATCCGGACGTTGTGCTGGTTCTCGACAGGACGCTGCTGGACCTGGTCAATGTGGCTGATGGGTTGGCTGAGAACGGATTACTGCTGGTGAACTCGGAACATGACCCCATATTTGACACACCTGCGACGGTAAAGCACGTGGATGCCACAAGTATTGCCCTTGACACCATCGGCAAACCGATATTCAATACCACCATGCTGGGGGCATTGGCAAAGTTCACGAATATTATTTCAATTGATGCCCTGAATTGGGCCATAGAAGAAGAGCTTTCTCATTATCCCAAAAAGATGATAGAAGCCAACAAGACAGCAGTTCAAAAATGCTACGAGGTGGCTGAATGAGGGAAGAGGAGCTGCCGTATAAAGGAATTAAAGGCATCCCGATCATTAAAGAGCCAGGCAGTGCAGCAAAAGTTAACAGGGGCTCATGGAGATTGGTCCGACCTGTGCATCACAGTGAGAAATGCACAAAATGCAAAATATGTTACACTTACTGCCCTGATGCTGCCATCAACTGGACCCCGGACGGTCCCACTATCAACCTGACCTCGTGCAAGGGCTGCATGATTTGTGTGGAAGAGTGCCCAACTGATGCCATGACAGAGGAGAAAGAGGCAACATGAAACAGACACTGGTTACCGGTAACGAAGCTGCGGCATGGGGTGCAAGACTTGTCCGGCCCAATTACATTCCTACATTCCCTATCACACCCCAGACCGAGTGTATCGAGACCCTGGCCCGGTGGAGTGCGGACGGGGAATTGCCAGGTACATATTTTGACAGGATGGAATCCGAACATTCAGTCATGAGCGCGGCCGTGGGTGCGGCTGCCGTGGGTGCCCGGGTGTTCACTGCATCCTCATCCCAGGGGCTGCTACTGATGCATGAAGTATTGTACATTGCAGCCGGGATGCGCCTGCCCATTGTTATGGCAACCATATCCAGGGGACTGTCCGCGCCCGTGACCCTGTGGTCAGACCACAACGATTTCCTTGACCAGAGGGACAGCGGATGGCTAATGTTTCATGCAGAGAACAACCAGGAAGTGCTGGATATGATGCTTCAGGCATACCGCATTGCAGAAGACCCGCGAGTATTGCTTCCGGCCATGGTCAATATGGACGGATATGTACTTTCATTCACTGACGAACCCATCACCATCCCTTCTCCTGAAATGGTGGAAGAATTCCTGCCAGAATACAATCCAGATCATACCATTGCAAAGGGCAGGCCCGTTACTGTGGGTCCACCGGTGCTGGATGAATATACAATTTTCCGGGCTCAGAACCATGTGGCAGCCCGCAATGCCCTCGAAGTAATGGAAGAGGTCATGGATGATTTTGACAGGATATTTGACAGGAGGTATCATCTGGTTGACGAATTCATGCTTGATGATGCCGAACTGGTTCTTGTGACCCAGGGTTCAATGAGTACCACTGCTAAGGCTGCTATAATGGAGATGCGAGAGGAAGAAGGCATTAAGGTCGGACTGCTCAGGCTCAGGGTTATACGGCCATGGCCTGCCAAAGCCATAGCAGAGGCATTGAAAGGCGCAAAAGCTGTGGCAGTGATAGACCGTAACTTAGCACCGGGCAGGGGCGGTATCATGTTCCCCGAAATAGTTGAAACGCTGTATCATCTGGACAGACGGCCCCTGGTATCCAGTTTTGTGGTTGGGCTGGGGGGTAATCCTCAGACCGAACATAAGGTCAAGGAGATTACACGAAAACTCATCGATGACCTTGAAACCGGACGACCCAGAGTGGAATGGAACGACCTATGATAAGAACGAACTGGGGTAGGTATGACATGGATTGGAACAAAATGGATACGAACGATATGGACGTGGACTGATGCAGCAGTTTAAAACACTTAAGGACCTGCCGGAGCAGGATTATTTCACAGGCGGCTCATCGGCTTGTGCAGGATGCGGGCCGTCCATGGGGCTGAAACTGGCACTGAAAGTACTCGGGCCTGAAACCATTATTGTCAACGCCTCTGGTTGCATGACCCTGCTGCCCCTGTATCCCAACACACCACTAAAGGCCAGTTGGATACACAACGCAATTGAGAATGCGTCATCAACTGCTGCCGGGGCCAGGCATGGCCTGGATATGCTGGGGAACAAGGATATGAACGTGGTGGTCTATGCCGGGGATGGTGCCACCTATGACATTGGTCTTGCCTCACTGTCCGCAGTAGCAGCAAAGAACGAGCGCATCATTTACATCTGCTACAACAACCAGTCATTTGGCAACACGGGTTTTCAGTGGTCAACGGCAACACCCTATGGCAGTGAAACCAAAACCACACCCAGGGGAAAGAACAATCCAACAGGGACTACTGCTGTTAACAAGGATATGGTCAAGATAATGGGTGCCCACAGGGTATATGCTGCCACTGCATCCCTGGCCTATCCAGTGGATTTCCTGAATAAATTGAGCCGGGCCAAAGAGAGGGATGGATTTTCCTACATTGAACTACTTGGGGCATGTACTGCGGGGTGGAACTACGACCCCAGATTGACGATCAGGATATCCAAACTTGCCGTGCGCTGCGGCATGTGGCCTATGTATGAAATTGAGAACGGGATACTGACCCTGAACAAGGACTTTAGTGAACTCAAACCAATTGATGAATTCTTAAAACTACAGGGACGCTACCGGGCACTGCCACAGGATGGTGTGGACCGACTTCAGGTACTCATCAACGAGCATTGGGCTGAATTAAAAGAATATAATGGGCAGCGGTACGTCTGAAACTGTTTTTCAGTCAATTATTTCTATAATAAATTTGCAGTGGTCGTAACCGGTACCGAAGCATTCTACCTCTTCTACCCTGGTGGTTAAGTTTAAACCCACATCAAAAATACCTTCCAGCAGTCCTTCATCCAGTGCACAGAGGGTTCTACCTACATCAGGCATGTCAGAGCAGTCATAACATTCGTATACTGATATAGTCAACGGGTCATGTCCTGAGACTTCAACAATACCGAGATTATGTGATTTCCAGAAATCAGCCATCTCTGGAAGCAGGTCATCCAAAGAGTCAGAGACGAACAGCTCAGACAGTTTTTTCCCTATATCATTACCTATCATTTTCATGACTGGTCTTGGATTCACACCGTATGCTTCCAGTCCATACCTTACTGTATGGCACATTGTTTTGAAAAAATCCAGTTCGTTGTCCACAGATGTTATTAATTTGTTAAGTACCAGGTCATAATTCTTCTGGATTGGTGCCTGGGAGTAGGCGATAAACTGGGTGTTCAGGGAAAATGTCTTTTTCCTTTTATCATCGCTGTCCCTCTGCTCCTGAATCAGGTTTTGTTCAATCAGGTCTTTCAGATGTACAGAAATTGTGGATTTAGCCTTCAGGCAGTCAGATACTATCTCGTCAAAGGACCGGGACTGACTGCCGATAAATTCGAGTATCTTAAGTTTAACCGGACTGTCCAGTGCCACCATTCCCTCTTCGGTGGAAAAAATAATTGTTTGATTGTTCCTTGAACTCATCTTCAATATATTTTGAAATATGTACTATATATATTGTTCGTTTCAACACGAATCAAATGTATAACTTGTGGCATTATTGATTCATGTTTAGTCGATACCCCGTCGCCGTTCACTTTTATATTCATCGACCAGGCTGCGCAGCAATTTTTCCTTTTCCTTTTGTTTCCTTGCTTCTGATTCATCTTTGAACCGCTCAAGTGCAGTATTGAAATCATCCGGGTCTACCACGCCCATGTCATCCAGGTAATTAACAGGTACTATCCTTATGTCAAAGAATGGCAGGTCTTTTTCCAGAAACTCTTCCTGGGCGTTATGTGCTATATCGCCCCTGAATATTACAGCCCTGACACCAGCCAGGGATAGCATATCCACAGTTGCAGTACCTCCACCACTGGCATCCTTAAAGAACAGTACATCCCCTGCATTGATGCCGTACTGCTCTTTTACATGCGCAATTGCTTCCTTTGTGAATGCACTTGCTACTTTTACAGGGATGGCGCGCCCGCTTATCTCCAGGTTTCGCAGCCGTTTGAGGTCTTCCACCTGTTCGGTGAGTTCCCCTATTAGCTGATTCTTATTTTGCAGTTCATGTTCCTGATTGCGTATCTTTTCAGCACGGATGCGCATCTCTTTTGACCTTCGCAGCGTTGCATAGACACCTGACTTTAACTTTTTTATCTTTCTGTCAAGGGCTGATATCCTGTGCCTTTTTATGGTGATCTCGGATTTTAGTTCATCCAGATATGTTCTGAGACTGTTAATGGTTCCATGTTGACGTTTTACGGTCTTTCTCAAGTCTCTGACCACCTTGTCAGGCTCTTCATCAGTGGATTGTTCCACTTCTGGCTTCGAAACCATTTTACTACCAGTTAATCCGGCAACGGCACGGTCTATGGTGTCACCCTTCATGACCCGAATTATGACCTCATCAGCATCGATGCCTGATGGAATCCTTTTACGAATCTCCTCAAATTTGTTCTTGTGCCGCCTGAACACATGGGCTGATGCAGCAATAGCGTCTCGTTCATGGTCATTGTTGTAACCGTATGGTCTTGCCAGATTAATCTTGTATTCAGAGGAAAGGGACTCGTCGGGTTCCCCTGGGATTGCATTGAATGAACGGCGTATCTTTTCAACAGTACCGGGTATGGGTCTGACATCAGTTGCGATTATCATGGGTTTGCCATACCGGGCTATCATTTCAACTACTTCAGGGACTGACATACCCCTGCCACTATGTGATTTGACCAGGTTGCCTTCAAGGTCGAGCATACCAAGTCCGATAGTGGTGCCCGGGTCTACACCTACGATGAGGGTTTTTCTTTTCTTTTCTTTGAGGGTGCGGAACTGTATTGCGTCCCGTTCCACATCCTGCACCCTGACTTGCACGTCTCCCAACTTTATCTGCTTTACAGGGATGCGGCTGCGGTGGGCGTCCACCAGGAACTCACCCCTCACATATCCCCCAAAACCCTTGACGATACTGGAAGAATAATTCAGTCCCTGCTCAATGTTCAGGGTGCGCAGTGTATCCTCTATTTCGCGGGTCTTCTGGCGCACGTGGCCGTGTACTTTTCGCCGGTAACGGTTCTGGCTCCACCCGCCCCGTCCCAGTGAACGGGCACGGCTCACTTTGATGAAAGTCTTATCTTCAAACAACAGCACTTCAGCACCCACATCCATTGACGCCAGTATAGCACAGGTTTGGGCTTCCTGGTTTGGGTCCAACCTGTCAAAGGATAAGTTGTGGTTGTGGGCCAGGCTTGTGAGGGATTTGAGGTGTTCGCCTCCCGTTACCTGTACCAGCCTGGTACCAGGGGGGAGTTTTCTCATTAAAGCTATGAGGTCACGCCTGCCCGATGTGAGTTCGTGGATGTTATCCACTGCCAGTATATGCGGTCTTTGCTGCCAGACCATTCTTATAATCTTGTGCAGGCTTACCATCCTGTGATGTTCAACACCAGAATCGGTGTGTATTGCCACCGCATACCTGGGATGCTGCTTTGCACCCGGTGAGCCTTTTGCAATATCTATCCCGAATATGACTTTGTCTGAAGGCATTTACTTAATTGACATGTTATGCACATGTTACAATAAAAGATTTTAGTGGGGTTGTGATATTTCCTGATACGCAGGACTGAGACGATGATGTTTATT
>DAOWEE010000375.1 GCA_030638625.1 Methanosarcinales archaeon | reverse complement strand
GCCTCATGAGCCAATATGGCAGAATCATGAGTGAACTCATGCCAGATAGTTGGCTCGTTGTATGTCCAGGATATGCTGGCACACCCCGAATCCACTGCCCGTGCCACTGACTCCTCAGGCGTTATCTCACTGGTATATGCCTGCTCAAGATTCGCCTGTGATATGCTCCAGTTCTGGCAGTGCCTGCACCTGAAATTACAGCCAATGGTGCCCTGGGAATAACTTAGCGTCCCTGGCAGGAAATGGTACAGAGGCTTTTTCTCTATGGGGTCAACAGCCTCGCTGGATACGGTATTATAAATAAGGGTGAACAATGTCCCATCCCGGTTCTCGCGTACACCGCAAATACCTGATTTGCCCTTTGCAATAGTACACTCATGCGAGCATACATGGCACTGTACCTTACCGTTCTCTAGCCTGTCGAACAGTACCGCTTCATGTATCATAGTAATCCCTGTAACCTTACCCATATATCCCGGATTCAATCTGTTTTGAGCGTTTCTTTCGCAGTTCGGATTTCAGGCTCTCGTAATATTTCATCGTATCAGGTGTCACGCTGGGTCCCGTATCCTCAACAGCGGCAATGAAATGTTTCTGACTGACACACTCGCAATCCATATTCTCACGCAAGGCGAACTTACCCGCCTTCTTACAGACCGCTGCAATATCGGCACCCGTGTATTCGTCAGTCAGTTCAACCAGCGCGTCAACATCAATATCATCGTCCAGCGCCATTTTCCTGGTATGCACCTGGAATATCACATTCCTCGTAGCTTTATCCGGTACAGGTACCAGAATCAACTCATCGAACCGCCCCGGCCTTATCAGTGCCGGGTCAATGATATCAGGCCGGTTCGTGGCACCTATCACTACCACGCCCCTAAGTTCTTCCAGCCCGTCCAGCTCAGAGAGCAACTGGTTCACTATCCGCTCCGTGACCTGCGGCTCACCGACAGCAGCTCCCCTGACAGGCGCCAAAGCATCCAGCTCATCCAAAAACACAATAGCAGGCGCCACCTGGCGGGCGCGCTTAAACACCTCAGCAATATGTTTCTCACTCTCACCGTACCATTTGGACAACAGGTCACTACCCTTGGCGGTGATGAAATTAGCATCTGATTCATTAGCAATAGCCTTGGCCAGCATAGTCTTACCAGTGCCGGGAGGGCCGTACAGCAGGATACCTTTTGATGACTCCACACCTATACGCCTGAATGACTCACCGAAACGCAGGGGCCATTCCACGGCCTCGCTCAACTGTTCTTTTACATCCCCAAGACCACCGATATCGTCCCAGGTGACATTGGGCACCTCAAATAATATCTCCCTTAGCGCTGACGGCTGCACCTCTTTCATGGCCTCCTCAAAATCATTGAGGGTAACCTGGAGTTTGTCCAGCACATCCGCAGGTATTTCGTGCTGTTCAAGGTCGATATCAGGCAATACACGACGCAATGCGTTCATAGCCGCTTCCCTGACCAATGATGCAATATCGGCTCCCACAAACCCATACGAAATCTCTGCAAGGTGGTTCAGGTCCGCATCCGGGGTAAGCGGCATACCCCTTGTATGTATCTGGAATATCTCAAGCCGCCCGTCTGTATCAGGAACCCGCAGCTCGATTTCCCTGTCGAACCGTCCCGGCCTGCGCAGTGCCATATCCAGCGCCTCGGGCCGGTTCGTGGCGCCAATGACAATAACATTCTTGCGGGCCTTCAGGCCATCCATCAGCGACAATAACTGCGCCACTACCCGGCGCTCCACTTCACCCGTAACCTCTGCCCGCTTGGGAGCAATGGAATCAATCTCGTCAATGAACACGATACTGGGTGCGTTCTTCTCAGCCTCATCGAACACCTCACGAAGGCGCTGTTCACTCTCGCCGTAGTATTTACTTACAATCTCGGGTCCGTTGATAGTAATGAAATAAACATTGGACTCGTTGGCCACTGCCTTGGCCAGCATGGTCTTGCCAGTACCGGGCGGGCCGTGAAGCAACACACCCCTGGGTGGGTCAATACCCAGCCTGCTGAACAGTTCAGGGTGTTTCAGGGGGAGTTCTATCATTTCCCTCACCCTGGTCAGGGCAGGTTTGATACCGCCCAGGTCTTCGTACATCACTTCGGGAATAACCTGTTCCGGAAATTCCACTGCTTCGGGAAGCATTTCAATCTCAGTGATGTCAGTTATCTTGACTATCCCGCCAGGATTTGTGGATACCACCTGTAGTTTTATCTCACCCAATCCAAAGGAAGGACCACCTAAAAAACCGTGCAGTATATCGTTCAATACTTTGTCCCCGGCGAGTGCCTCATATCGCTGTTGGCGCAAACTGGTCGAGGAGATAATATCCCCTTTGCTAACGGTCTTATGCTGGAATATGACTCTGAGGCTATCACTGGGTGCATATATCCTGATATTGTGTGCTACCGGTGCCAGGCTTACTTTCCTGGCTTCGCGCCACTCGGCCTTTTGCACGTCCACAAATTCCCCGATGCCGGTCCTGGCATTGGTACGCGTCAGGCCGTCCATACGTATGATATCCATTCCTTCATCTGTTGGATATGCACGACCAACTATGGCAGACGTGACCCTGTCGCCACTCATCTCCACCACATCAAAAACATTGAGACCTAATTTATTGCGGTTCCCCTCATCAATACGCACCACACCCTTCCCCACATCCCGCTGGTCAGCTTCCGCTACCTTCAACTTTACGGGTTCAACTACATCACTGCTCAATGAGTCCATTACACCAATCCCAAATTAAAGATTGGCTATCATTTTATAAATGTCTGTTCCCGTCCGGGCCCCACTGATATATATTTGAACGGAACGCCCAATAATGACTCAAGCCGCTCCACATATTCACGGGCAGCCTGTGGCAGGGCATCCATGCTCAAAATAGCTGTCAGGTCTTCGTCCCAGCCGGGCATGTCTTCATATACAGGTTTGCACCGGGAAAGGTCAGATGTGGATTCTGGCGGATAATCCAGTTTCACGCCGTCCAGTTCATATGCCATGCAAATACGCAGGGGATGTATGTTCGAAAGCACGTCAAGTTTGGTCAGTGCAATTTGAGTGTAACCGTTAAGTGCAACTGATTTCTTTGCCAATGGCAGGTCGAACCATCCGCAGCGCCTTGGACGGCCCGTGGTTGTGCCGAATTCCCCGCCTGCTTTTTGTATCTGTTCACCTGTACTGTCCAGAAGTTCTGTGGGCAGCGGACCTTCACCCACGCGGGTGATGTAGGCTTTTACAATTCCCAGCACCTCATCCACCTTTGTGGGCCCCACGCCCAGATTGGCACAGGCAGAGCCTGCAATACATGAGGATGAAGTCACGAATTTCTGGGTGCCGTGTATCACGTCAAGGAATGCACCCTGGGCGCCCTCTGCCAGCACGTTC
>DAOWEE010000332.1 GCA_030638625.1 Methanosarcinales archaeon | reverse complement strand
GTGAGAAAGGCCGAATCAGGTCTTCGTAACGGTATGGATAATGTCTGGGCATGTGCAAAGTTTGGCGGTCCCCTGACAGGACTGGCCCTTGGCGGGACAGTGTTCCTTGATAACTGGAGATCGACAGTATTCGATGGAATGAATACAATAATTGCCGGTCTGATAATTGTCCTGGTACTGGTACTTGCTAATAGAATGGTTGAAGTCAAAGCACGGAAGGCATATGGACCATACAAAGATGAAGATGGAGGCGTTGCAGCATGATCGATCCCATAACAATTATTCTGATAACATTGGGAGGAGTTTTCATTGGTGTAGGTGTTCACTTCATACCTGTGGGCGGCGCCCCAGCGGCTATGGCCCAGGCAACAGGAGTGGGTACAGGTACCGTACAACTGGCTGCCGGTGCAGGTTTGACTGGACTAATCAGTGCAGGATTCATGTATAACCACCTTGCAATTTCAGGTGTATTCACTACTTCGGATTCCATTATGGTGATGGCATCAGGAGCAATAGGCGCAATGATTATGATATCCGTGACAATGTTCGTTGGTCAGTTAATCTATGTCTATGGTGTAGGTGTACCACCAGTATCTGCAAAGGTCAAAAAAGACCCCATTACCGGAGATGTGCAGGATATATACGTATCAAAAGGCACAGAAGGACACGGAGTTCCTACAGTAAGTTTTGTGAGCGGTGTCATCGGTGCTTTGCTTGGAGGTATAGGCGGTTCAATGATCTATATCCAGTTAATGGAAATTGTTGGTGACCCAACAAATTCGGGCGCTGTAGCTCTTGCAGGTATATTTGCTACAGGAGTGTTCTATGTGAACTCTGTCCTGGCTTCTTACAATATAGGTGGTACAATCGAAGGTTTCCATGACCCTAAATTTAAAAGAGTGCCAAAAGCAATTGTATCCTGCTTGATAGCTTCACTATTGTGCGCTATTATTGCAGTGCCCATTATGGGAGGTGTTATTTAATGTCAGCAGCAGCAGGAGGATCCGCTGGAGGCGGACTTAACCCTAATCAGGTCATTATTCTCGGTGCAGTTGGAGGACTTGCCGGAATTTACCTTACAATGCTTAACCAGGCCATGGATACGACCATATTCTCATTCCTGGGCGGCATCGGTGCAATATTTGCCGCTGTCTGGGGCTCAGATGCGGTAAGACGTGTGTGCAGCTACGGTTTGGGTACCGGCGTTCCATCAATAGGTATGCTGGCTCTGGGTATGGGTATTGTGGCATCTATGTTTGGCCTTACCTTGCCTGAAGTTGCAGGAATTCCAACCGTTGCAGGTCCAATCGTGGCATTTATTGTAGCCGCTATAATTGGACTTATCATAGGTGTAATGTCTAATAAGATACTGATGATGAACATCCCAATCATGGAAAAATCAATGATTGAGATTGCAGGTGCAGGAGCTCTTGTTATGATTGGCCTTTCAACAGCCATTGCAGGAAGTTTTGATATAGTTGCCATAATGCCAGCAGTAGTTGAGACCGGGTTCATTGCATTGGTCTTTATTGGTGGTGCGATGACAATATTGCATCCATTCAATGCCTGTCTTGGTCCTGACGAAAAACAGGACAGGACCCTGTCGGTGGCAGTTGAAAAGGGAGCGCTAATCATGGCGCTTGCCGGATTTGCATCCCTGGCAGTTGAAGGTATGGATGGTATATCTGGTGCATTGACTACAATATTAGGTTTAGTAATCTGGGTGGTATATTTCAAGAAGTTCATGAAACAAACCCATCGTGATTCATACCTGATTGCAGGTACAGGTTTACTGCCATCTGAGGAGGAATTAGAATGAGCCATATAAGAGTTGCGCCTGAATTCCACCTGATACTGGAACCAATGTCAGGAATTATGGCAGAGGAAAATGATGATACACTTGAGTATTCTCTTGACCACATATCAACAGTGGTGGATGAACTGGACCATATTGTAACCGACATGATGAACTCATTGGGTCCGGAAAAACCTTTACTGTCAACATTTCCGGGTCGAGAGAAAGCTGCAGTGACTGCAGGTATTTGGACGAACATATTTTACGGCTTCATTGGTGGTCTTTTATTGATGACCCTGTTTGCTGTATTATTGAAATTAGGAGGCTTGTAAATGGCTGATAAAAGAGAACCATCAGTTGGATGGCCTGTCATGAAGGGTGAATACGAGATTGGCGACCCCAATAATCCGGTCGCAGTAGCAACGTTAGGATCCCATCTAGCCGCAGGACCTCATCTTGAAGCTGGGGCTTCTATCACAGGTCCATGCAAGACAGAGAATATTGGCATTGAAAAGCTTGTGGCCAATATCATCTCAAACCCGAACATCAGGTTCCTTCTGATTACCGGTTCAGAGGTAAAAGGTCACCTTACCGGAGATGCCATATTAAAGATACATGCTAATGGTACCAAAGAGAACCGGATTGTCGATGCAACGGGAGCGATTCCTTATATCGAGAACTTGACTGAAGAAGCTATTGCCAGGTTCCAGGAACAGGTCGAATGTTTTGACTTAATCAACACAGAAGACCAGGGACAAATATCTGCCAAGATAAAGGAACTTGCTGGTAAAGATCCAGGTGCTTTTGATGCTGATCCGATGGTAATTGAGATTACTGAGGAAGGTGAAGGTGAAGATGAATTCGAGGGGATTAGACCTATGGCAGCAGAAGTTGCCTTAATCCAATCCAGAATTCGTGCAGTTGAAACCTCAACCACAGATATCGGCAACCTGAACAGATTCGCAGCAGGTGTTTATTCCGGTAAGATCGAAGGTGTTATGATGGGACTCACACTGACACTTGGATTACTCGGATTACTCATCGGAGGTATGTAAAATGGTTGAAGACACAGACGAATACATCTACGGAAAAGGAGTGCCTATGGTGGTAAAACCACCTGGTGCCGGTGCATTCGATAAAATTCTGGAGAATATCAGATACAAAGGACAGCTCATTGCCAGGAATCAAAAACTGGATTCTGGAGTTGCCGCTGGCTTCGAAGGTCTTGTCATTGGATTTCTATTTGCAGTCATAATGGTAGGATTGCCCATTGTTCTCAGTGGAGGCATCTAACATGGCTGAAAAATCAATTCCTGAGATTATAGTAGATCCAATCGATTATCAAGAGGTCATCAAGAAACTTGACCTCATTGATGAAAAGATTGAATTTACTAACAGCGAGATGCAACAGAGGCTCGGTAAACGACTGGGCAGAGACATTGGAATACTGTACGGCATCTGTATTGGACTTTTAATTGTGGTAATGTATCTATTGATTGTGACCACATTGGGATTATCTCCCACAACTACAGTTCAAATACAGGAAGGGGAATCCCTTTTGGCGGCAGTAATAAGAATATTGTTTTGAGGTGATAATAGATGTTCAGATTTGATAAGGAACAAGAAGTCTTTGAATTTGGCGGCGTAAAGATGGGAGGACAGCCAGGAGAATATCCAACTGTCCTGATTAGTACCATGTTCTACGGCAAGCATAAAATCGTCAGTGACGAAGATAAAGGTATATTTGATAAAGATAAGGCTGAAGAATTGTGGAAGACCCAGCAAGAAATGGGTGACATAACAGGCGTGCCATATATCAACCAGATTGTAGGCGAAACACCGGAAGCTATTAAGAAATTTATAGACTGGTTCGTCGAAGTGGATGATACAACCGCATTCCTCATTGACTCATCAGCCGGTGATGTACGAGCTGCAGCAGCAGCATATTGTACAGAGATTGGCGTGGCAGATCGGGCAATACACAACTCTATCAATGCGAGTGTCAACGATGAAGAGATTGCAGCGGTCAGGGAAAGTGACATAGATGCAGCCATTGTGCTGGCATTCAATGCTACTGACCCTAGTGTGAAAGGTAAAATGGAAATCCTTGAAGTTGGCGGTACAGGCCAGGCAAAAGGTATGCTGGAAATTGCCAAGGACTGCGGTATAACCCGTCCTATTGTCGATGTAGCAGCTATGCCACCTGGTGCCGGCTCTGGTGCAACCATTCGGTCTATCATGGCTGTAAAAGGACACCTTGGACTGCCCACAGGCGGCGGTTTCCATAATATGGCATCTGCATGGGATTGGCTCAAGAAGTTCAAGAAGGACCACAAGGAAGCCTATATGCCAACAGATATTGGTACCAATCTTGTATCCCAGATAGTAGGTGCAGACTGCCTGCTGTATGGTCCCATCGAGAATGTCAGGTCAATATTCCCGGCGGTTGCGCTGGTGGATATCATGCTGGCTGAGACTGCTCACGAGTTGGGTATCGATACACTGGATCCAAACCATCCAATCAATAAACTGGTGTGAAAACACCGGTTTATCTTTTCTTTTTTTTTTGTTTGCTAATTCTTTAACACAAAAATTTCTGAGCCGCAGGAAGTTTTTATTAATATTCTGCACTATCTATAACTGCATATAATTCACATATACACGGTACAGTTTCATCGTTACTTTGGGGTCATACAATGCCAAATGCAATGGAAATATATCAATTACTGCCAAAAACCAACTGCAAGGAATGCGGTGAGTCTACATGCATGGCTTTTGGTGTGGCACTGCTATCAGGCACCAAACGGTTTACTGAATGTCCTCCATTAATGAAGGAGGAAAAATACAGTGACTCAAAGCAGAAACTGGAAGAAATATTAAAGCCAATCGAAGGTGCTGAGGAGACTGGCCTTATCATACACGAAGAACTCTGTTCAGGGTGCGGGAACTGCGTGGTGGCCTGCCCTGTTGATGTAGCCAATGACCCACACGGTGCAGGCAGGGGATTAGGTCCAACCAACGACAAAGTCATATTCAAGGTGGTTGACGGTAAAGTGAAAGCAGCCAATGTAAAGGAATGCCGGCGGTTTGGCAAGGACAAGATTCTTTGCAGGGCATGTATTGACCCATGCCCGACTGAGGCAATTGAATTTGTGTAAGTTGGATGAGGCTAATTTATGACAGAAATGGTTACATGGACCTGTACCGGATGTGCACTGCTTTGTGAGGATATCCAGATAAGCATAGGTGATAACAGGATTGAGCAGGTTGAGCATGCCTGCATAAAAGGCAGGGCCCGGATTTTTGGATGCAAAGAGAAGGCTGTTCCTACAGTAAATGGTGAAAATGCCGATATAGACGATGCCATCAAGGATGCTGCCCGGATATTAATGGAAGCGAAAAATCCTTTGCTCTATGGATGGAGTAATTCTACAAATGAAGCCCAGATGGCAGGTATTGAACTGGCCAGAACATTGGGAGCTGTCATAGATTCCACTTCATCCTTTTGCCAGGGTATTACCATCAACGAAATACTGAGCGGTACCATTCCGTCATGCACACTGGAAGAAGTGAGGGAAAAGGCTGATGTTGTAGTTTTCTGGGGTGCCGATCCCATGAGTTCCCATCCCCGGCATATGTCTAAATATTCTTATTTCCCAAGGGGCGAGTTAAGGCAGCGGGGATATGAAGAAGACAGGACTGCAATTTCCATCGATGTCCGGCAGTCATGGACTGCTAAGATATGTAAGGATATGTTCTACAGAATACCGCCCAGGGGCGATGCAGAGTTCATGAGGGGTCTAATAGATGCCCTGTCTGGTCGTGTCCCAAAAATTTCCTTTGACTTTGATGTGAAACGCATTCTTGAACTGGCAGCTGTTATGAAAAAGGCTGAATTCGGGGTGATATTTG
>DAOWEE010000195.1 GCA_030638625.1 Methanosarcinales archaeon | reverse complement strand
GTGGTCAGGGTAATCCTCTCTGAAATACTAATGTTCTTTTTCAACATCATATCTCCAAAAAAACCGCCAATCGGTCTTAGCATTCCAGGGATTTGCGGAGAATTCCTGACCATGGCACCCAAATCATCAGCAATATCATATACTGTCCTAAGTTTTCGGGCTGCAAAATAACCAGATACCAGGGTACTGTAATTCAAATGAACGTCAAAGTCGTTTTTCCTGATAACATCATCCACTTTTTTTCCAGACCAAACTTCCTGCAGAACCGGACTCACTTTTCTATCAGTCAAATGGCAATAATCTACCCTTTCAAAAATATCATCAAAATCCTTTGAATACAATTCAAGGTCGTCCTGCCCACCTTTCCACCAGTCATTTATGCTTAAAACAGTTACTTCATGACTTTTCGAAAGATGCCTGACAAACTGGTGGGGCCTGTTATGCTGGGATTTTTTAAGGTCGACTATCGATGTTACCAGGATTTTCATACATGACGCTCCAGTATTCCAATTATCTTTTCTCCTGCCCTGCCATCCCCAAACGGATTAGCCCAATTTTGTTCGACCTTTATAATTTGCCTGACAGAATCCAGTATCTTTTCAGGAGATGTTCCAGCAATTATATTGGAACCTACTTCAATGGTTTCTGGTCTCTCTGTATTATCCCTCAATGTAACACACGGGACATTCAATATGCATGTCTCCTCCTGCACACCGCCGGAATCAGTGAGTACCGCCCTGGCATTACTTTCAAGTTGAAGGAAGCCAGGATAGTCCAATGGGTCAATTAGTTCAACTTTATTTGCATCAATGTCAAAATCTTCAATTCTTTTTCTTGCTCTTGGATGAATTGGATATATTACACGTTGACCAAACTCTTCAACAACACATTCCAATGCCTTAATAATCCCTTCAAATATCTTATTGTCATCCACATTTTCCTGCCTGTGTACAGTTGCAAGGAAATATTCTCCTGCATTGAGATGTAGATCATTAAGGATATCTACCCTATTATTTACAATTTCCAGGTTTTGAAATACTGCATCAACAATGGTATTGCCCGTAACAAAGATTTTTTCATCAGGTATTCCTTCTCCAATTAACGTCTCCCTCGACTTCTCAGTCGGAGCAAAAAGATAATCTGAACAATGGTCAGTTAAAACCCGGTTTATCTCCTCAGGCATTCTCCTGTCATAACTTCTAAGACCTGCTTCAACATGTCCAACCTTAATACCCAACTTTGAAGCCGCAACAGCCCCTGCCAGGACAGTATTGGTATCCCCTTGCAATAATGCTATATCAGGGCATTCTCCCTCTAAGACCTCCTCAATCCCAATCAACATCTTTCCAGTTTGTTCGCCGTGTGTGGACGACCCGATATCAAGGTTATATTTTGCATCCGGCAGTTCAAGTTGCTCAAAAAAAATACTATCCATATTACGTGAATAATGCTGACCGGTATGTAGAATGAAAAAATCTATGTTTCTCTTTTCGCACTCCCTTATTACAGGAGACATTTTAATTATCTCGGGCCGGGTCCCTACAACTATAGCAATTTTCATGAAGTCGACATTTCCTAAGAGGGTAAATACTTTTTAAAATTTACCTTTTTATTTGTTTTTAGTTTCTCTTATCAATAAAGACATTGTGTGTAATATAATTCCAGTAAATGCTGAAAATGTTCCTATCAATGTTAACATTATCAAAAGTAAAGATGGTCCGAACGGCAGCTGTCCTCCTGCCATAACCAACTTAATATAATGCAGTCCCAACCCAAATCCAGCCACCATTAGCACCATCCCAGGCACCGTAAAATAATACAGCGGCCGGTTCAGCTCCATATCATGCAGCACCTTCACCAACACCCTTATCCCATGGCTCACCGGATGCTCGGTAGAACAATCCACATCATACCGCACCCCGATCTCCACTTCCTTCACCCTGAGGCCCGCAAAGGCAGCATCGGTCAGCATCTCGCTCTCAATACCGAACCCGGCATTCCTGAACTTGAATGCCTGGATTGCACTGCCTGCATAAGCCCGGAACCCGCTCTGGGAGTCGGTAATCTTGAGCCCACTGCCCAGGTTGGTGGCCTTATCCAGCACCGTCTGTCCGATTCGCCTGTATACCGGTGTGTCAGTGTCAACGCCGTTCAGGTACCGGCTGCCGTTCACCATATCCGCTTCCCCCGCCAGGATGGGCGCCGTGAGTTTTGGAATTTCGGCCGGGTCGTGCTGGCCGTCAGTATCCAGGGTCACCACAATGTCTGCCCCGTTGGCGGCTGCAAACCCGGTTTTCAGCGCCGCCCCCTTCCCCATATTATGATGGTGCCTGAT
>DAOWEE010000083.1 GCA_030638625.1 Methanosarcinales archaeon | reverse complement strand
CCGGCCTTCTTCCCTGAACACATCGCCTTTCAGGCTTACCCGCACACCCCGGCCATGGGGGCGAAGTGCCAGCGTGTACACATGCTTGCCGTAATCCCTGAAATAGAAATTACCCTTACCGAATGTGCATCCGGTCATGAACTGGATGGCATCCACTGCACAGGAATTGTTCTCCACAATAGCTACCAGTTCCTCATCCTCTGAGCGCATGGCATGGATTCGTTCCATGCCTGCCTTTGCAGCCCGGTAGCCCAGTACCAGGCCGGGGCAAAGATGACCGTGGAAATCTATGATGGGTTGAAGGTCAGGGGGAATATCATTCATTGAGATTATGTTCATTTATTTCGTTTAATAGGTTTTGGGGCCGATTTTGTAACATACGGGCATCACCCCAGCGCCCCTATCTGCGTACCCCTGACCGAACTGCGGTAGCGTTTACTGACTCGAATGGTTTCATCCATATTATCCTGCGTCACCCATACAGCATGTGGAAAATCCAAACCAGTGAATGCCTGCCTGAAGACATTATAGATGCTTTCATCCACCTTACCCTGACCGTGCAGTTCTTTGACGGCAGGCCACCCCCAATCAGAGACCAATGCCTCAATCACCTTGATTCCACTCCTTTCAAACACATCCACCAGCAGTGCCGTTACCATGCAGTTCTGTGACATCACTGCCACATTGCAGTTGGATATGGCATATTCATTGCCGTTAAAGGAGAGTGCCAGCCCACCCACATCTTTAGTGTTTTTCAGCATCTTCCAGTCAGTGATGCTGTCTCCGATTGTGGCCGAGCATTCCAACTCCTTTCCTTCCTTCTCAAGTGCCGAGACCACAGCCTCATATTTTCGGGTCCCCCCCACAGGCCTTACCTCCTTCAACATCTTTGCATAGCCTGTGGACAGCAGCTCGTCCCAGAAGAAATTATCCAGCTGCTGCAGTGCTCCCACAACAGCGTCATCCATCTCACCGGAGTCGGTGTTCATATCAATATCCAGTTCAGGCATGGACAGTATGGTATCGGCCATCTGCCGTACCATTGTCTTATCTGCATCTGATATCTCCTTTGCATAATCATCGATTGGGAACCACGTGCAGTAGGTATTTTCAACAGGTATCCCTGCCAGGTATGTGGAATAATGCACATACTGGTGGTAACTGGTGCTGATGATATTCACGGTATAATGGCTCTTCAGCATCTTGATTGCTTTAAGGGAGCCTGCAATAAAATTAGCATTGTCCTTTGCTCTTGTAGTAAGGAAGTCATTATCCAGGCCAAAGGCAATCAGGAAAGGAGCTATCAAGGCAAGGGTGTTGCCTGGTTCATAGTCCGGCCTTTTTACCACGTATGCCAGATAGTCGTCATAGGCACTGATGGCTGCAAATAGACTCTCACCCCCATCAATCCCATGCCGCATGACATCAAAGGCATGGTCTGCTGTGACCCATGGTCCTTCCCAGTCTGAGTTTATCATATAAATCCCATGTTAAAATCTTAACAGACAATAGATGTCTGTGGTCACACAAATTGATTGCGATATGATTTGTGTCAGAACAATTCAAATATACTGATGCCTGTCAACGTGAACACGGTCACCACGACCCCTGCTATCAGTACGCCTGCAAAGATAGCAAGTAAGGCATGCCTGAACTTAACTCCGAATACGAATGCTGCAGCACACCCGGTCCATGCACCCGTGACGGGCAGGGGGATTGCCACAAATATAGTCAGTGCCAGTGTGCCGTATTTTTCGAACCTTTCACTGTGGTTACGGTGGGTCCTTGTGAACAGCCATGTGAAGAATATATCAAAAATCCTCCACCGCCTAAGGAAATCTGATACCGGCTCAAGGAACAATAACAGCGGGATTACGGGAATCATATTGCCGAGCACGGCCAGGATGTATGCTTCAGGGGCAGACATGCCGTATCCCCCAACCTCAACCGGGGCCATTGCAAAGGGTATGGCACCCCTTAGTTCCGATACTGGCATCATACCAATGATAATCGTGGCTGCCCAGTGGGGTATCCACGAAATGAAACTGGCTATGGTGGCGCTAACTGTCATTCTCCTTTCCCGGCCAGTACGAAATAGGCAAGCAGTGCTTCTAACTGTATCCGCTCATTGGCGCCTTCGGTCAGCCTGAAATCTATCTCGCCGATGCGGTCCATTAACTTTACTTTCAGGATATCTGGAATGGTCTTGTCAAACATTGTCCTGTGTAGCTGGACGATGATATCCTCGCCTGAAAGGCCCTGGTTGATAAGCAAGGAATCCAGTTGTTTTCTGGCACCAAGGAAGTCTCCGGCCAGTGACAAGTCGATGAGTTCACCAATCTCTTCGGGTCTGGCAGTGGCAGTTATCTGGTAAATGGCATCCATATCTACTTTATTTTCCAGCAAGCCGGCAGCCTGAAGTGAATTTATAGCTTTGCGCATATCACCCTGTGATACATATTTGATGGCTTCCATTCCTTCATCAGTGACCTCAAGCCCTTCTTCTTTGGCAATGTAGGCCACACGCTGCTGGACGGCTTCCTGGGATATTGGAGAGAACCTGTATACTGCACATCTGGACTGGATGGGGTCAATAATCTTGGATGAGTAGTTGCATGAAAGAATGAAACGGCAGGTATGGGTATATTTTTCCATGGTCCGACGCAGTGCGCTCTGGGCATCTGAGGTCAGGGCATCTGCTTCGTCCAGGAATATTATTTTGAAATCAGCTTCACCCAGCGGGGACGTGCGGGCAAAGTTCTTTATCTTGGTTCGTACCACATCGATGCCCCTCTCATCACTGGCATTGAGTTCAATGAAGTTGTTAGTCCAGGTCTCACCGAACAGTTCCTTGGCAATGGAGATGGCTGAAGCTGTTTTCCCTACTCCGGGCGGGCCCGAAAACATCAGGTGGGGTAGGTTGCCTGATTTCACGTATGACAGGAGGCGTTTTATGACCTCATCCTGTCCGACCACATCTTTCAGGCTGAAGGGACGGTATTTTTCAATCCAGATTTCTTCTTTTATCGTGACGACCTCCTTGTCGGTTGGATGTATATGGGCTTTGATGGGTATAAGGTTTATTAAAATTGTCGACCTAAATGTCTTTGGTCACAAGTTTTTACAGGGAAATATGAAAACAAGAAACTGTTCGCTGACGCTCACAGTTACTTGAGCACACAAAGTTATACTTTATGTGCAATAAAAAAAGAGGGTGGGAGGTCAGTCCCTCTTAACAGACCAATAAAGGTTCGTTAACGACCTGATGTAATTTGTTACTTAATTGTTTTGCCCAGATAACTTCAAGGCTTTCCCTGATATCAAGGAAAAGGTTCTCGATAGTCTCTGCTTCGCATTTTCCGCAATTACCGCAGTTGGAACATTTTTGTCCAAGTTGATATGACTTTTCTTCAAGTTTTTCAAATCCGCTCTCAATGACAGATCTGGTGTTGAGATATTTGTTATCCTCAGCATCTTGTATTATCGAAGGTACCAATTGACAATATATCGTATTCAAACGACTGCATGGGTCTAAGGTTACCATTTTTTTCAATCCTTTTTTTTGTTTTGGTATATAATATATATAATAATTCGAGATATATATTATAACATGTAATAATATTAAAGCATACAGTATTTATATGTTTTGCCTGACATATATATCTATCATGAACTTTTATGTAGGTAAGCAGAAAGATGTGTAATGGTCTCTAATCCCCTTATCACTGTCAGTGGCTAAGCATTTTAAAATAAGTAAAAAAAACCTAATTCTATAGGTTCTTTAATGCATTCATTAGTTTTTTTCCTTCATCATACTATAACTGATAAATAATAAGCCGAACAATATACAATAAGAATAAGATGGATACTGATATTGAGTTGGGTTTAAAATGGTTATTTGTATAGGTATTTGTTTATTTTACCAAGATTAAGGTGATGCTAAAATCCTGACATGCAGTTTGCTAAACGTTGGGATTTTTAACTAAGTATAATTGTAACAGCAAATTCAGGAAAACATAATTTGATTATGCATATTCAATAAAAATAATAAGGTGTCAGGAAATGGAAAATTCAAAGTTTAATGATTTAAATATATCAAAAGAAATACTGCTTGCAATCAAGGATATGGGTTTTGAGGAACCAACCCCAATCCAGGCTCAATCCATCCCACACATGTTGAATGGGGAGGATTTAGTCGGACAGGCTCAAACGGGTACTGGAAAGACTGCTGCTTTTGGAATTGCAACATTAGAGAAGATAGACCCAGGGAATAAGGCATTACAAGCTGTGATATTGTGTCCCACACGAGAGCTGGCAATCCAAGTATCAGAAGAACTGAAAATGCTGTCAAAGTATCAAAAGGCTATTCGAATCTTGCCTGTATACGGTGGACAACCTATAGACCGTCAGATCAAAGTGTTGAAAAAAGGTGTGCAGGTCGTGATTGGGACTCCTGGCCGCGTTATGGACCATATGAAGCGTCGTACTTTGAAGATGGATAATGTAGGGATAATCATATTGGATGAAGCAGATGAGATGCTGGATATGGGATTCCGGGATGATATCGAACATATTGTGGAGACAATGCCGGAAGAAAGACAGACGATTCTTTTTTCTGCGACAATGTCAAAGGCTATTTTGCGTCTGGCGAAAAAATACCAGACCGAACCACAAATCATAAAACTGGTTCACAAGAAGATGACGGCTCCCAATGTTGAACAATTTTATTTTGAAGTCAAACAACATGCAAAACCAGAGGTACTGTGCCGATTAATGGATTTTCATGATTTTAATTTATCTCTCGTGTTCTGCAATACCAAAAAACGTGTGGATGAATTGGTTGAAGGTCTTAAGACAAAAGGATATCTGGCTGAAGGGTTGCATGGGGATATGCAGCAGAACCAGAGGGACCGCGTCATGTCGCAATTCAGACGTGGTGATATTGAGATTCTGGTGGCTACTGATGTGGCAGCGAGAGGGATTGATGTGGGGGCTACAGATGCTGTGTTCAATTACGATATGCCTACGGATGTCGAATATTATGTGCATAGGATAGGGCGGACAGCCAGGGCTGGACATGCCGGGCATGCATTTACTTTTGTGACGGGCAGGGAAGTGCGCAGAATCAAGGGAATCCAGAAATTCACAGGGACTAAAATAAAATCTCAAAAGGTCCCGTCGATTAGTGATGTCAATGAGGTCAAGACCAACCAGCTTTTAGAAAAGGTCAAAGAGACTATGGATGCCGGACATCTGGGTACTTACAGCAATTTGGTTGAAATGCTCATCCAGGAAGATTATGCTTATTTTGATGTGGCAGCTGCTCTGATGAAGATGGTTGTTGGTGAGAGTTACAAAAGGTAGCTTTAGAATAATAAAGATAAGATTAAAATGTCGTAATTTCATATACATTTCTTGAGACAAAAAGGCAATATAGTTATTTGATAGATAAGAATAGAAGGTGTTCCATATGTTAATTCAATATATCCATGCAGCACTTGAACACGCCAAATATGAAATAATCAAAGATGAAGAACCATATTATGGTGAAGTGCCTGAACTTCAAGGTGTGTGGGCAAGTGGAAAGACACTTGAAGAATGCAGGAAGAATCTTGAAGACGTAATAGATGAATGGATAATAATCAGATTACAGAAAGGGTTATCCATACCTCCAATTGGAAATTTAAACTTAGGAACAACTGGGGAAATCGCAGTTGCCTAAGCTTAACCCTGTAAGCTGGAAATTTTTCGTCAAACGCCTTCACAAGCTGGGTTTTGAAGGGGCTTATTCCGGTGGTAAACATCCATTTATGGTAAAAGGTGATCTGGTATTAACAATTCCTAATCCCCATAAAACTGAAATTGGGATAGACTTATTATCGAGAATACTAAAACAGGCTAAAATATCAAGAGAAGAGTGGTTGAATGACTGATCCATTCCACCTAATGATTTCAGGAATATTATATGCTATCTCCCTTTAATAACAGGAAGCTTAGGCATTTTGAGCAACTTCCATTTCCCTGAAACCTACAAATTTATTAAGCGCCGCGATTTTTGTATCTTCGAGACACATTTCTATAACTTCGTTTATATATTCCATTGCTTCATTTATGTCACCTTCATGACCCTGCACTCGTTTAAGTAGAATAAGTTCAATAGTCACACATTAGGGAGATATTCTCACTTAGTTGGGGAGTGAGCAAAGTGAAGATCATACCTGTTGCCATTGCACTTGTTTTAATGGTAGTAGTGCTGGCAGTATTAATCCAGCCGGTCAGGAAGGAACCTGACACAAGGGGCGGAACAGAAGATATAATCATCCTGCCTGAACCACGATACTCCGGCGGCATGCCGGTTGAGGAAGCCCTGCTCGGGAGAAGGTCAATCCGGAATTATAAAGATGAAGCCCTGACGATGTCAGAGGTTTCCCAATTGCTGTGGGCTGCTCAGGGTATCACAAATGCACGTGGATTCCGTACTGCTCCCTCTGCCGGCGCGCTCTACCCGCTTGAGGTCTACGTGGTTGCAGGGAATGTGGAGGGTCTCCCGGCAGGAGTTTATAAGTACAGGCCGCAGGGGCATGAACTGGAGATGGTTGCAGAAGGGGATGTGCGCCCTGACCTGTGTGCAGCTGCGGTTAACCAGGAATGTGTTGAAGACGGTGCGGCAGTGCTGGTGTTTGCCGCCGTGTATGAGCGGACGACCGGGAAGTATGGTGAGCGGGGGGTGCGTTATGTGCATATGGAGGTGGGGCATGCTGCCCAGAATGTTTACCTGCAGGCGGTTTCGCTGGGGTTGGGGACTGTGGTTGTGGGGGCATTCGATGATGAGGAAGTGGAGAGGCTGCTGCAGATGGGGGATGATGAGCGGGCGCTGTGTATTATGCCTGTGGGGAGGTTGTGAATTGTGTAGGAGGTAAATGTTGTCAAAAATTTTTCAAAAAATTCATGTGACATAACAACACTTTACAATTCAACACCATCATAAATAGGACAATTAAAATATGAAACAATATACATTTGTTTTTACAATTCTAAGTATTATTCTGATTATAATCCCCATTTGCGCCACTGTATCGGCTGAAGAAGTAAGAGTTGGCAGAGGTCAAGGTGGAGGGGACGGTGAGGGCAATAATACTTACAATTCATCTGTCGGGATTGAATTATTATCTAT
>DAOWEE010000229.1 GCA_030638625.1 Methanosarcinales archaeon | reverse complement strand
TCTGTGGTTCGCATTTTGATAATTCCTGCCCCCCTCATCCAATCCCCCCAAAACCAGCATAAATAGACAATATTAATACACATGAAACAATCCAGAATATTATGTTTGTCGGTATAGACCACGGCACCACCCACATGCGTTTTGCATCCACAGATGGACGTGAGTTCAAACTATCACGACAACAGGCCGCGGCTATGGGTCAGGAGGAACTACTAAATAACATAATGCAGGGCCTCGGAGCATCCACATCAGACATAAAAATGATGGCAGTCACATATTCCATGGGCGACGGCATAGACAAGATAACACCCATTGACCGAGTACCAGACCGCGGAATCCAGTCCCGGAACGGCGCCGGCCTTCATGTCGGCGGGGGCACGGTGGTCTATGACACCATCAAAAATTCAGGCATACCTGCCGTGGTAATACCCGGGCTTCACCGGGGCAACACCGCTGATGGCAGGCTAAATGTATTCTCCCACGGAGCAAGCCCTGAAAAAATAGGCATCGTGTATTGTGCCCACAAAAAAGGACCTGACAACATGGTAGTGTCAGATATCAGTTCCAACACCGTGACACTGGCAATAGCACAAGGCCAGCTGCTGGGTGCGCTGGATGCATGCATATTTGCGCCCGGAATACATCACGGCCCCATTGACCTTGAAGGTATAAGGGATGTGGACGACGGAAAAATTACTGCCAATGATGCTTTCATCCGCGCAGGAGTGGTAAAAATGGCTGGGGTGCAGGACATAGACGCCCTAATGGCTGCCTTTTCTGCAGGTGACCCTTCAGCAGCCCTTGCTTTAGATACCGCAGCCCTGTTCGCAGCAATGGAAATCGTTGCCATGAAACTGCTGTTACAGGAAAAAGGCATAGATGATCCCGGCATCTTCATAGCAGGTTCCATCAGCGATATCAAGTACGCCAGGGACAGGATACAGTCACACGTTGGTACAGGCGTGGAATGCCTTGGGGTATGGTCTGGTGCCCTGGGGTGTGCGCATATTGCAGAGGATGTTTACCACGGTGCCAGGGACATCATGGGTATAGGCATCGATATAGAGTAGGCCGTAAGTTATTCAATAGGTTTAAATCACTAAATCTACATATTGATAGTGATGACCTTTGACCGCCGTCATATACTCTCAATGAAGGATTTTACAAGGAACGAGATTGATTTTATTTTAGAGCGGGCTGTTAAACTGGAAACACTGGCTAAAGGCGGCAGGTCAGACCTTTTGGCCGGAAATATCCTTGCACTCTTGTTCTATGAACCCAGCACAAGGACCCGCATGTCTTTTGAGACCGCCATGTTACGGCTTGGCGGAAGTGTACTGAACCTGGGCTCAAAAGAGGCCAGCAGCGTCGTGAAGGGAGAAACACTGGCCGATACCATCCGCGTGATAAGTACCTATTCGGATGCCATTGTGCTGCGTCATCCCAGTGAGGGTTCGGCACGTATGGCTGCTGAATACGCATTGGTTCCCATTATAAACGGCGGGGACGGTGCCGGGCATCATCCTACCCAGACCCTGCTTGACCTGTACACCATAAAAAAGGAAAGTCATCTTGATAATCTGGACATAGCCATAGTGGGAGACCTGAAGTACGGACGTACCGTTCATTCCCTTGCCTATGCCCTATCATTATACGGTGCAAATATCACGTTAGTTTCACCTCCCCAGTTGAAGATGCCGGACCAGATAAAAGGGGACCTGAAAACCATGGGTGCCCGTGTCAGTGAGACTGAAAACCTTGACGAGGTACTGGATAGCGTGGATGTGCTGTACATGACCCGCATCCAGAAGGAACGGTTCCCTGACCCCACTGAATATAACAAAGTAGTAGGTGCGTACAAGATAACAGGAGAGCATCTTGACAATGTCAGGGAAGATATGATAATTATGCACCCACTTCCCAGGGTATATGAGATTGACAGTTCAGTGGACGATTCGGCTCATGCCCGTTATTTTGAGCAGTCCTTCTATGGGGTGCCCATCAGGATGGCACTGCTCACCATCGTACTGGGGGTTGAGGTATGACCCAGGGGAAGGAATTGAGGGTACATCCTATACGCGACGGCACTGTCATAGACCACATCAATGCCGGGCAGGCTATGAACGTGCTCAAGATACTGGGTATCACGGGTTCGTCCAGTGCAGTCATTTCGGTAGCAATGAACGTATCCAGTCAGGATATTAAGTCCAAAGATATTGTAAAGATAGAAGACAGGGAACTGAAAGACAAAGAGGTAGACAAGATAGCTCTCATCTCGCCCAATGCGACCATTAATATTATCCGTGACTTTGGAGTTGCAGGCAAGCATCGTGTGAAATTGCCTGAAATGGTGGAAAGTATGGTCAAGTGTGCAAATCCCAACTGTATTTCCAATACCAATGAGCCTGTCACGTCAAAATTCGAAGTAAAAAAGGACCCAATACGGTTGAGATGCATCTATTGTGAGCATGTAATTACTGAAAATATCGTGGAACACCTGCTTTGATGAGGTATTCAAATGGTTGAGATTACACAGGTACTTCTGCTTTTGAAAAATATGGTCTATGAGAGCACCAGTCCCCAGGAAACTATCAGGTTCGCCAGATACTACCGGAAAAAGGGACTTGATGTGGTAGTGGTATTGTGGGGTCCAATGGGTGTGCTGTTGGGTAAGAAGGACAAGTATGGGTCTCCTGCCTATGATAAATATGTACAGGAATGCCTGGATATTGGTGTTAAATTCAAATGCTGTCGTCTGGCATGTTCAATGATAGGGCTTTGTGAGGACGATTTTATGCAGGGGGTTGAAATGGTGGAGTCGTTCGAAGTGGCTGAAATGTTTTTGGAGTATCAAAAGCAGGGTCAACTTATAATAAGTTTATAAATTATCTTATCTCTACTGTAAATCAATTATTTATCGTTAAGATTGTAGAAACATTAAAGGTTGATAAATACTATTGAGAATTGGTCATAACAGATAATTGTCTCTATTGTTGCATAAAAAACAGTATATGAAAATTTAAGGCATGACTTTAAGTAAAATGACTTATAAATATCTTTATTATTCATTATCATTAGGAGCACGTTAATATGGAACTTACGCCAATTCAGAGAGAGATTTTAACTGCTTTAATTAATCTTTATCGGCAGAATAAATGTGCAATAAAAGGGGAAATGATTGCAGAGGTAATTGACCGGAACCCTGGAACGGTTCGCAATCAGATGCAGTCACTCAAAGCACTGGGATTGGTCGAAGGTGTCCCCGGCCCCAAAGGAGGATACAGAGCCACTGGTGCCACTTATCAAGTTTTAAGTGTTGATGAGATCGAAACAGAGGCTGTAGTACCTATATACAGGAATCAGCAGCTTATAGAGGGGCTAACAGCTGCCGAAATAAGTTTTACTACCGTGCGCCATCCAGACACATGTAACGGTATTATACGCATTCTTGGCGATATACGTGATTTTGATGCTGGTGATGTTATACAGGTTGGGCCGACACCTGTCAATAAACTGATAGTCCGTGGTAAAGTGGTGGGACGGGATGACTCCTCCAATGCACTGCTTTTCTCTATAACAGAGATGGTTTCACTTCCCAAACGTCCCATACGTGAGTATCTATCTGAAAATACTATTTCCGTACCTGCCAATGCTACTATTCAGGAAGCTGCCCGGATATTTACCCGGAATAACATTCATGGTGCACCCGTAGAAGACAAAGGAAATGTAGTTGGAATTGTTACTTTTACTGACATCGGCAACACCCTTGCCAGCGGCAAGGTGAACCTGAAAATCAGGGAACTAATGAGTAAAGACATAATTTCAGTGGATGGGGATACTGCACTGTATGATGTAGTAAAAGTTTTTGACGATAAAAAGGTAGGAAGATTAATGGTAACGTCTGGTGGCAGGTATATAGGTATTATCAGCAAGACAGACGTTCTTCATGAGATGGTCGTTTATTAGGACAATTTCGGGTTATCTTTTTTCATAGATCGTAGTTCCCTTGAACTCTATCCTGAATATCCTGTGATATGGGATGGATGTTCCCTGAAGGTTTTCATAAAAAGAGCGGCCTATGGTCTTTATCTGTGAACCCTGGATTATCATGGTGTCATCGGGAGCGCCCCGGTGGATGTAATGTATGTCGCACAGTGCAAGGTCCAGTCCTTTCCATTTTATCTCGTTCAAGATATCCCTTGGATTTGTTGAGTGAATGTGACACATATTATTACCAGTTCAATATATACCGATAATTTGATGAATAACTATGTCGTACATATTAAATCGATAAAAAGTTTTGTGAGTTGTAGGCAATGAAACATGAACTTATGGAAATATTATGTTGCCCCATGTGCAAGGGTGACCTGGTACTTACAGTGGATGAAGAAGATGATAATGAGATTATATCAGGGTCATTGTTCTGTGAGAAGTGTGATGAGCATTATCCCATAGAGGACAGCATTCCTAACATGCTTCCACCTGACCTGAGAGAATAACGTTTTGAGGACGTTAATATTGCAGCAGATTCATATAAACCGGAACACGAATGAGGTAATTGAATTTGACAGCCCTGAGATTACCGTGCCGATAAGACCAGGGGACGATTGTAGTTTTGAAATGGTGATAAGTAATTACGGCAGTCCTACCCATATTCATCTTTCAGCCGGGGATGACATCAGGAAATATGTTAAGTTTCTGCACGAGAACCCCTATGTGGCCAACCAGGAATATATACCGGTAGTGGTAAATCTTCCAGAAGATATTGAATGGCTGGAGGGTGATATTAAGGTGGCCACCGGTTATGGTGCAAATACTGAGGCATTCAGGATATTCATCGGTGTAAAACCGATAGAGGCTAAAACCACTACTCGACGCATCGTTGATGTGGATGAGAGACTTGGTACACCCGGTTACTTACAGGAATCTGCATATGCGGAAACTTCAATAAAGGTTGATGAAAACTATAATAATTCTGCAAATGAAGACACGACAGATGGGCATTCCCATCAACTGGAGACATTTATTGTGCCGTTGTTGTTGGT
>DAOWEE010000307.1 GCA_030638625.1 Methanosarcinales archaeon | reverse complement strand
GTCTATCACCAGTATAATATTCTTCCTGAAATGGGTGGCCTGCAAGGCTGTCTTGATGTAGTGTTTGTCCTTGTACCCGTTACATACCAGTAGCGATTCAGGATTTAGTTTGAAGAACAGGCTCTCGATGAGTTCAGGCTTACTTCCTGCTTCCAACCCGTAGTTGTACTTCCTGCCAACCCTGACTATCTCCTCCACTACATCCTTGCGCTGGTTCACTTTCAGGGGAAATACGCCTTTATAGGAGCCATGGTAATCGAATTCTTCTATGGAATGAGCGAATGAATCGTATAATTCGTGTATCCTGCTCTCAAGCATCTGGGGAAAACGAAGCAGTATAGGCGGCTTTATCCTGTTCTTTTTCAGGTATTCTATCACCTGCAGAATCTCGACCTTATGGTTGCCTTTATCAGGTTTTACCAGCAGGTTGCCTTTGCGGCTTATGTCAAAATACCCGCTGCCCCAGTTATCAATACCGTATAGTTCCTTTGATTTTTCGTTCTTCCAGCCTGCACCGTCATCAATGTTTTTCATTTTACGCATTTGAGTAAAATCACTTCCATAGAATTATAAATTTGAATATTAATAGGACTATTTGTTTTAATCTTTTCTATGCGAATGTATTGGGTTGGATTCGAATTTAAAGGATAAAAGGCTGTTCATTAATGAAGTTTGAAATGCCCATACCAGTGAAAATGTGTTATCAAAATACTAAATATCCCAATAATTATAAAATTGCATTAAACGATTCGACTGTATTAAAATTACAAGGTTGTTATATAATCTGATTGCTCGCTTGCGAGATAAACACGGTAATATTAATGTAAAAACTGTATGAAAAATAATGATGAGCTGCCAATTGAAATGCAAAACGTTATATAAATCGTATTTTCATTTATAAAAAACGTTTAAAATTAGTAAATCCAAACTGAAAATGTATGGTAGATGAAATATTGTGTTTACTATTAAAATGTGTAGATATGAAATGATATGTTAGACTAATCTATGTTTAATAGTCATGATGTTCAACATTCCATAGACACTTTGAAGTATTTTATTTTCCCAGCACAGTTTGTGATTGAATCTTGTTCATCAATCGGCAGCGGGCTCTATAGGATGATGAACTGAAAAATGACATCAAAGAATAAGTATGGGTGGTCACATGCGAAAAAAAAGAAGAGATGTATTAAATAGAAATGACATAGTTTTGAAGCAAATTAGATGTCTATCTACTCGATTTTCAACATCAAATCCAGCCAGTAAATCCACCCCAACTGCGTTGGATACCGGACGGTCTCGAGTTCCACCCAGTGATGCCTGCCGGTCTGTTGTGAAGATGGGAATGCTGCTTACCCTGTGCATTCTGGTCATGGCTGTGTATGTGGGAGCGGCGAGTGCGGCAAATGAGACCATCCTGGTGGCCACGGACAGGTTCGTAGTGCTGGACGACCCGCGGACGACTGGAGCAACAGCAGCCGCTGGTTTTGACCTTCCCACAGGCGACTGGGGTGCGGATACAACATGGAACGGGGCGGCGACACGTATCAAAGCAACTTCACTTTTCATATTGGGCAACGGTACCCCTGCCAACAATAAGCAAGTAAATTTCACGTTATACAAGCCAGACGGGTCGGTATTCGGCAGTACTACTTCAGGTAATACTGACAGCAGCGGTCTGGCTTACTATTCCTGGCAGCTTGATGCAGCAAAATATTACGGCAACTGGACTGTGAAAGCCGAAGCTGACGGAATTTCAAGGAATACCACTTTTGTCTATAACTGGTGGGGATGCGGCTGGAATGATGGCGGCTGCGGTGATAGTCCACACGATTCTGGCATCGGTCCAAGTTCAGGAGCCACAATCAATTCGCCGTATATGACCAGTCTTGATGTGGTTGTTGCTGATGTAGCAGGTCATTACAACCATGCAAGCTATGGTTGGCCAAGTAACAAATGTACTCACTGCCATCAATCTTACGATGGGGAAGACCATGCTTCTTATACCACTGCTTTTTCAGATACCACAATGGGTGTGCACAAGAATGTGGTTAATGGTTGTGCCAATACCACCTGTCACAATACTCTAACGGCTCATCAAACAAATGCAGTGATAGGTTCCTGCAATGCTTGTCATTTCAGGACCGATATATCCAACAAGAGCACACTTAATGGCGTGGTAAGCAGATATTCCAATACAACAGGCACAGAGGATAAATACCATACTTCTTCTTCAACTGTGCCATGTATCGTGTGCCACGGCCCCATGCACAATATCTCCAAACCGTATCCTGACGGAACAGTTAACCAGGTTACTGAGGACCAGCAGTGTACTGCATGTCATGCCGGAATGAGCCAGCACAACTCCTCAGTGGCATGCACCAAGTGCCATACCGAGGACGTCCACACCATCAAATACAGGCAGGCCGACAACTCCAATGCCACCACCACAACTAACGCCGTAAACTGTACAACCTGCCACCAGGGCAGCGGCTTGCCAGACTTCAATAGTGCAGTTAAAGTCCAGACTCCCATAACCCACAGCGAGAATTCCTGGAATGGTACGATGTGGGACAGGGGCACTGGCTTCTGGGCCAACACATCACAATTGTCAATGTGCGAATACTGCCACGGCGACAGCAAACACAACAATGCAGCCCTCGGATATCCCGGTTCTTTCAAAGGTTCCAACATAGTGGGCGGCGACCTGAGTGGAGACTGGTGCGCTTCCTGCCACAAGGCTGGCAGTGCCAACTATGACTCAATGGTAAGCTCAATGACAATTGTACCTCCGGAAATCACAGGCAATGCCACATACGGCAATTATCCCTCAGGTGCAGATGATGGTACCTCATATTACGACCACTCAGGCATATCAGGCTTCAATGACAGCGACTGCGGTTCCTGCCACAACGGTTCAGCCACTACCTCTACTGAACTCATGCACGGCACACTCACCGGCGCAGGCGGCAATCCGGACTGTATCTCATGCCATGACGTAAACGGCTCCCAGAACAATGTGGACTTCACAAACATAGCCTCAGGTGCCCATGCCAATTTGAATAGCGGTGCTGATAGTCCCACACTTTCTGACAGCAATGAAAAATGCTGGGCTTGTCACGGGAACGTTACCGCAGGGGATGCTGATGAAGGAGACCAGCCCACAGGCGAACACCCGCCCAGGTATAAGAATCCAAGGAACTGTTCAGACTGCCATAACAATTCAGATTCAAATACCAACTTCAGTGCCCCGCAGGTGGTGGAGCATATGGAATCTGCACCTGACACTCCAACAACAGGAATAACATGTTCACTTTGCCACAACAACAGCCTCACGTCCATCACAGAGTCTGACGGATTTGGCCTGACAGTTGGCGGCAGTGCCCAAAACGCAACATCTTCACATTACCTAAAGGATGCAAATGACAACCTTATGACCGCTTCGAACCACAGCAATGACTGCCGCTGGTGCCACATCACAAACAAGAACAATGCCTCATGGGGAACACCTCTTGATCCAACCTCAAGTACGAATTATACACATTCTGCCTCGGACGTTGACCAGAACGATGACTGCTACTCCTGTCACGGCAAACTTACTTCTTCGGTAAATCTTCACAATTCCAATATCACAGGCGGGGATGCCGGCGGTCCAGATTGTACCGGTTGTCACAACGGCACAGGCGCAGCAGGTTCAACCACCATCAACAGGACACTGTTCGACCAGTCACCTCATGTTAACATCAACGGCGGCAACTCATCAAACAACAATGCTTGTTGGATGTGCCACGGTAATGGTTCTCAGCAGACCCAGGACGACCATACGAACAATTCTAATCTTTCAATTGCCAAGACCTGTGATGATACCCAATGTCACGGCAACACCAGCAGCAGTGACCCAATGTTCAATATTAAATCCCACTCACCCACGGCTGACTCCAAATACGTGCGAACCAATATCACAACAGCCGGGTGTACGAATTGCCATGGTGTACTGAACCTGCAAATATATAACGAAACCCAGCAAAGCGGTTCAGGCAGTATGTTGGAAGGGGATGGAGCTACAGCACACTACATTAAAGACCTGGTGGATTATGACAATGACACACACTTTGTAGTAGATTCGGTTGGCTGGAACAATGGCTCCCAGGGTTGTGTGTACTGCCATCGCACTGCTAATGGTTCAGCTTTCAATGCAACCAACATCACTGCAATGGGCAACCATGATGCAATGGGCAATGACTGTTACGGCTGCCACATCGTAGGTACGACCACTTTGCACGATATAGGCGTTATCAACGCTTCAGATGGCGGTCCTGACTGCGTGGGCTGTCATGGTACCGGTGCACCTTTAGCAGATGTTAATACTACAATCTTCAATACCAGTATCCATGCCACTCTGAACAGTGGTGCCGCCAATACCACACCAGTCAACAGCCTCAGCAAAGCCTGCTGGGCATGTCACGGCAATGGCAGCGAACCCAGCGGTCACCATAACCAGACCCTCAGTGCATCCAATCCAGCCAATGTAACATATCCGCTGAACTGTATCGAGGCAAAGTGCCACGTCAACGGTACTCCAACCGGGGTTACAATCACCGGTACCCAGCCAAATATAACACTACAACACATACCGGATGTGAATTATACCAGTACTATCTGGACTGATTACCAGGCAGGCAATGCAGACAGTTGTACATACTGTCATAACAAGAGCATCACCAACCATACCGAACCTGAATATGGTGCGGCCAACGAGACCGACC